>CAZGQH010000070.1:0-7332 GCA_964527575.1 uncultured Lachnospiraceae bacterium | reverse complement strand
CGCTATGATCTTCCGCAAACAGCGGATGGCAAATGCCACTCTCGATTATACCTGCCTGTCCGAGGGCGATTATCAGAGCGACGACTTCGACGAAGAGCTGGCGGATCAGGCGCGCAAGGCAAAAAAGATCTCCCGCAAACAGCAGGGCAAGAAAAAGTAAGCCCTCTCCGTAACAAGAAATTCCCGGCTGTCTGAGAGTTACCGGATCGGCACCAATCCCGCACCGCCGCGTACCGTTTGGTATGCGGCGGTTCTGTCATTATAAGCATGTCATTATAAGCAAAAAAAGACTTGTACGCTTCGGATAGCAAAATATCCGAAGCGTACAAGTCTTTCGTTTTTCAGGATGCGGCTCCTTTACGCCCTGTTATGCGAGCCGTTTTCTCAGGATTTTTCCATCCCATTCCCATGCCTTTACGGCTTCAGGATCGCCTCATAATTTTCTCTGTCCTGATTGCCAAGCGCGTTCTTAAACATGACGGCGCCGTTTTCATCTTCATCGAAGGTAAATTCGACCGAGCCATGCCAACCGTCGCCGAGCGATTCCGGCTCATACCGGCGAAACAGCCCGTCATCGGTCGGAAAATATTCTTCTCCGACACCCCGGTAATTAGTTAACCGCCACACAGCAGAGTGCCCTTCCCCGAACGGATGCTCAAATTTCACCATGCCCACGTCGGGGGCAAACCAGAAGTCGCTTCTGCCTGAAAAGTATCCCCGCGCCTCATAATCAAAACAGATATGACGGCAATTGACAAAGGTCCCTGCGGGTGTTGTGACGCTTTCCCCGCCATTCACGCGGAAATTCTTTGTGGTATATTTGCCGGCCTTCCTTTCCTCCATCGTATATCCGTCAATCCACTCCTCCGACCACACACAGCCTGCGGCATCCTGCAGAATCGTGAGAAAGAAGGTGTAAAGCACCTTATACCCCTCGGTTCCCAAGTTACCCATGTCCTTCCATTCAAAACTGTATTTTCGATTGTCATAAAAACAGATTGTGCCGTTCTTTCTCTCAATTCTGTCGTATTCAAAAAAGTCCCATCTGCCTTTTTCTCTGTAATGCGGGTTGAACTCAGGATCGGTCTCAAAAATACGGTTCATGACATCGCTTGCAATGGCGGAATGGACCTTTTGCCGCTTGGTCTCTGCCAGCTCTGCAGAACGGATCAGTGCAGGCCTTACATCGCAAAGCTTTTCCTGGTCGGCATCCACCTCGAAGTAACGCTCGCGCACTTCTGTCATCTTCCCTTCCCATGTGTCAAAATATCCTCTTGACAGGACAAATCCCAAAGAGGCGAGCGTTACCGAACCTTTTTCACAACCCGTTACCTCAAAAATATTTTCTCTTTCATATTGACGGACCGTTTCGGGAGTTATCATCGCATATTCCCAGCGATTGCCGGCTGCAAACGAAAGAAGACCCTCCCCGCCGTTGATCTGATAGCCCGAAAGCATCCATTCGTACGTTTCTCCATACCTCGTTACAATCTGGCGAACAATACCCACCTTTGAGGAAAGCCAGGTTTCCGAGTAGGTAAGTCCGTAATGTTCGCCCCGACATACATATACCGAGCAATTCTCAAAATGCCCGGCAGGGGTATCCGTAATCCCGTCATTCCGGCTATATGTCAATGTCATTTTGCCGTCCGAAGAAGTTTTTTTATCGCCCACAGCCATATCATAATCGAGGAGCAGAGAATCACAAGCCGACAGATTCCAAAACAGACCGCCTTCTGCCATTTCTCCGGAATAACCGTATCCGGGCTGAATCCAGAGATACAGCTTATTGCCGACCCGTTTATATATTTCTCCCGTAACTTCGGCGTGATGATACAGAACCGAGCTGTCATTTTTGGCTTTCACAGAGAGTTTTTCTCCCTCCATGGCCGCTTTGGCCGTGGCATAATACACATCGGTCGGCGGAACGGTTGTCAATACCTGTTCATAGCACCGGATTGCCTTTTCCCGTTCGTTTTTACAGCGATACGCAACGCCTAACCAAAATAAAACATAGGCCACCGTTTTGGGATAGCCTTTCTCACGGTAATAAGGAATCTGCGTATTTCGCATAAAATCGATCTTTTCATCGCCCGATAATCGGTTATGTTCCGCACCGGCAATTACCATCATAACCTCGTCATTATGACCGTCTTCGGCAGCTTTTTTGATTCGTAAAAACACTTCGTCATTTTTGGCACCGGGCAGCCACCAATAACCCATAAGAAGTGTGTCTGCCAGCATAGAACATTTTTCCGTTGAGTCATCCAGCGTCTCGACGGCATGAAGCACCGCATAATACTCCTCCTCAAAGCCGGTTTTGTCTTCTTTGAGACGCCAAAGCTTGAGCTCCTCCACCTGACGCATCACGCGGGCAACCAGATCTTCGTTTTCGTTATAGGTTTTCTCCATGATTCCATAGCCCTTTCGTAACTGTTTTCTCCCCTCGGAAAGACGCCATTTTACGGTACCCACCGGAACCGATAAAAGAGCCGCGATCTCGGCCACCGACTTGTCCTCAAAATAGTGAAGCCGGATGGTCTCCCGTATCGTTTCGCTGAGCGCCTCGACCGCCTCGTGAAGAGACCATTCGTCGCTGTCGATCTGCCACTCGCCGTTCTCATCGGACAAGTCCCCGTTCCCGGGCAGATCAAGACGGATGTCGGGAATCGTGCTGCGATAGTGTGCCTCAAGCGTTCTCGCACAGTTTTTGGCAATCGAGCAGACCCAGGCGCTGAATTTTCCGCCGTCACGCAGCGACGACAGGTTCATCCACGCCGAGACAAAGGCGTCCTGCGACGCATCTTCAGCCGAATGGATGTTGTTCGTCACCTTGAAGGCCGTTCCCATCACCGCGCGCTGATGACGGATCACAAGCTCCTCATAGGCGGCTTCATCGCCGAGCAGGGTCAGCTCAACCAGCGTCTGATCGTTTTTGTCCTCATGTTTTTTCATAACTGTTCCTTTCCGTTTTGGGAGTTCACCTATAAGACGGGAAAAATCAAGAAAAGGTTGGATGCTTATGAAATTTTTTTGCCGAATATACAAAAAAGGCTTCCCAGGCAGAGAGAACTGCCTGAAAAGCCTTTCGTTCGGGGCTGTTTTATCTTCCGAGGGGCTTTTGTCCTGTCGGAAAGTATTTTATTTATTGCCGCGCTTGACCTTCAGGCCGGCATTTTCGGGCTTTTCCAGCTCTTCATCCACCACCGCAAGAAGACGCTTGGCTTCACTTCCGAAGACCGGATCGTTCTTGCATTTGGTCAGCCAGCGGGCAGCGTCCACGATCTTCTTCGTGGTATCGATACCCCAGAGGAAGCAGCATCCCACATAATACTGAGAGGGGAGATTGCCCTTCCCGGCAGCGGCAAGCAGCGCGCGGAAGGCCCAGTTATAGCGCTTCATGCAGAGACAGAGACAGCCGAATTCAAAGGCCTCCTCGGCGGGAACCAAGAAAAGCGCCTCACTCTGGGTTTCGAAATCCTCTTCGGTCAGAGAGGCAGCGCGCTTCTCCTGTTCGGCCACCAACGAGGTGGGAAGCAACGCCAGATAACTCCGATAAAACCCGTTCTTAAACTCCTCGGTCAGATCCGATGCAGCCGCCTTCGATGTGGTGCGCACTGCGGGAGTACGGCGGGTCGGAGTCTTTTTCGGAGTAGGATTTTTGACAACAGGCGGATTTATAGCAGGCTCTTCCTTCGGAGAAGACTCTTCTGTCTTCCCTGCCGCAGGAGCGTTTTTCTCTTCGACAGGCGCCGCCGGCTCTTCGGCAGTATCGGAGGGAACAACCGCCTCCTCCGCCTTTTCAAAGGGAGGAAGATCGAGGCCGTCGAAAACCATGCCGATCTGATCGTCATCCTTTGCGGGGGCCTCTTCGGGAACCTCAACCGCCGTGACGGGCTCTGCAGGGGCAGTCTCTGCCGCCTGCTCCTCGACAACGGGCAGGATATCAAAGGAAATCTGCAGCGCCGCCTCGGCCTCCGCCTTCGACTTGGCCGCTTCCTTCGCGCGGCCGGCGCTGGTGATCGGCTTGGTATAATCAAAGTGGAAAGCCGCATCAAGCAGCGTGGTGTTTTTCGTGCGGGCCACAATCACCTGCTTCCAGGCGTCGGCACTGCCGTTAAAATAGACATCGCGAATGGCAGGACAGGTGTCAAAGGCACTGTAAACGATCTCCCGCAGGCCGGCCTTAAGGGCCACCTTCTCCAGAGATTCGCAATAGGCAAAGGTGTTCCAACGGATCACCTCGACCCCCTTGCCGATCGAAACTGCCTTCAGGCTGCGGCAATAGGAAAAAGCATCCTCCCCGATCTCGGTGACATTATCGCTCAGCGTCACCTCCGCAAGGCTGTGGCAGCGGTTGAAGGCATACTCTCCGATAACCGTCACGCTGTCGGGAATGCTCACCTTTTTCAAAGAGAGGCAGCCGATAAAGGTCTTGACGGCGATATAGGGAACGCCGTTCGGAATCACCACGTTGTCCAGCGAACGGCAGGAGGCGAAGGCACTCTTCTCGATCAGCGTCACGGTAGAAGGAATGACCACCTTCTCCAAATTATAGCAGCTGTCAAAGGCCTGCTCCCCGATGGTGACAACGCCCTCGGGCAGAACCACCGAAACTAAGGTGCTGCGGCAGGTAAAGGCCTGCCGGCCGATGATCCGGACTCCCTCAGGAACGATCACATGGGATTCGTTTCCTTTGTACTTGATCAGGGTATTCCCTTCTACATAAAAATCATTCATGTTCATAAACGATTTCGTCCCCTCACGGCCGGATGCCAGGCGGCAAAGGTTCTTGCCCGCCATAGCCCTGCCATACTTCCTCTCTTCTGTGGCTATCTCGCGAATTTTTCGCCATATCGATATTTCTGCATATATTATACAATACCTTTCGGCGATTGTCAATAAAAAACTTGTCTGTCGTTAACCCTTTTGCAACATTTTCGTGGTAAAATGGGATAAAATCTCCCGAAAGGAAGAATCTATGCTTCACAATCTTATCTTCGATTACGGCGGGGTAATCCGCCGGTTTGACCGGGAACATCTGGCATCTGTATTCTGTCCTCATCCCGCCGACCGCCCTCTTTTGGAACAGGCCATCTTTCACGATTGGCAGGCTATGGATCTCGGCAGCATCCCGGAGGAGGAATACCTCTCCCATACCCTCGCCCTTCTGCCCGAACGCCTGCACGAGGCGGCAAAACGCTTTTTCTGCAATTGGGAAAAGGAGACTTTGCCGATGCCCGGCATGGAAGATCTGATCGAGCGGGCCAGCGAGGCGGGATACCGCCGCTATCTTCTTTCCAACGCACCGGCTCACCTCTTTCAGAACCTTTCCTTTTATCCCTTTTTACAGAGTTTTGACGGCATCGTCATCTCAGGCATGATCGGGATAGCCAAACCCGACCGCAGGATCTACGAACACCTGCTGCAAAAATACGCCCTTGACCCAACCGAATGCCTCTTTGTGGATGATATGCCTGAGAATGTGGCTGCCGCCGAGGCCTGCGGGATCAGAAGCTACCGCTTTCCTGCCGAAAACCCGGAAAAAGGCGTCAGGGAGCTCTCCCGGCTTCTTTTCGGCCAATAAAAGATTCTCCTTCCCTATCCATTATCCTTTTGATCACAATAACTTACTTCCAAGGATAAATAAGAAATCTTCGACAAAAGCGCGATATTGTTATCGCAGAAATAACGAATCCAATTCCCACAGATTAAAGAAAACAGTCTGTGGGGACTTGATTTTATAGGCAGAAAAACAGCGAAAAAAGCTCCCTTGTTAACGGGAGCCTTTTTGGCTAACCAGCACATGGGCGTGGTCTGTTTCAAACTGATCTTTAAGCATAAGATTTGCTTCTGCAATAAAGTTACATATCCTTGCGGGGTTGTCGGGATATACCCTTATTTTTCGTGTCCCCATATCGATAAACTCACTTTTGTTTTTGTCGATGGATAAAACGAAAAGTCCATCCTCGTTCAATAACGAAGCGATTTTTTTGATGGCAGATAATTTATCCCGTATGTGCATAAATGTCAGCGATGAATAGATTACATCAAAACGGCCGGCAAATTCAAAAGACATAAAATCATCGCAGACAAGTTTTATATTGCAATAGGATGAAAGATTTTCCGATGCTCTTTGTATGGTTTTAAAAGAAATATCAATTCCCAATAAGAATTGACAGAGAGGCGCAACTTTCATGGCAAGGCGCCCTGTTCCAATGCCGATTTCCAAAACCGATTTGCTTTTATCAAGCTGCATACTTTCGATAAACTTCTGCCCATCCCATTTATCCATATATTCTTTTAACGGTTTAGGATCGTGAACAGGATCGTGATTCTCGTCTATCAATTTATCATAGTGCTCCATTACATTTTTCATCGTCGGCCCTGTCCTTTTTATTGCAGAATTCGCATCTGTTATACAAGCGCACTACGGGCAAGCCCGCATTCCTTTTATAACACAAAAACCGCAGAAAGTCAATCTCTGCGGTTTTTGCGTTTATTTCTCGTTAAGAATACAGAAGAAAAGTCGAAGGGACTTTCTTTCGTTTCACAGGGGATAGAAGCTTTGCCAAAGAAAGCTTACAGAGCGGAAACCGCAGGTTCGGTCTCCTCTGCCGCAGCGCCTGCCTTTTCCAGCTCAATATCGCGATAGCGCTGCATACCGGTTCCGGCGGGAATCAACTTACCGATCAGCACATTTTCCTTCAGACCGATCAGGTGGTCGATCTTGCCGCCGATGGCGGCCTCGGTGAGCACCTTGGTGGTCTCCTGGAAGGAGGCGGCCGAGAGGAAGGAATCGGTCATCAGCGAAGCCTTGGTGATACCGAGCAGCATCGGCGAGGCCACAGCCTCCCGGATATCCAGCTCGCCGGCAGCTTTGCGGGCGCGAATCTCCTCGTTCTTCTCTTCAAATTCGTTGATACTGACCACCGAACCGGTGAGCATGTCGGTGTCACCGCTGTTTTCGATCTTGACCTTGCGGGTCATCTGACGGGCGATGACTTCGATATGCTTGTCGTTGATTTCCACCGACTGGAGACGGTAGACGCGCTGAATTTCCTTGATGATATAGCCGTAGACCTCGTCAAGACCCTTGATCTTGGTGATGTCGGTGAGGCTCATGTTACCCTCGGTCAGCGCATCGCCCCGGGCCACATAGTCGTCCTCCTTAACGAGAAGACGGGTGCCGTAGGGGATGGGATAAGCAGCCTGATCGCCGCTGGCCTTGTCGGTAATGATTACATTGCGTGCACGCTTGCCGTCCTGAATCGAGATATGACCGGAGATTTCGGCCACCACGGCAGTCTTCTTGGGACGGCGGGCTTCAAA
>CAZGQH010000069.1:0-7363 GCA_964527575.1 uncultured Lachnospiraceae bacterium | reverse complement strand
GGTATAGGGCTGATAGCGCATGGGCAAATCAAGCCAGGTCTTTTTGTCCACGATGCTTTTGATGTGGGAGAAGGCTTCAAAGCCCCGTTTTCCGTGGTAGGAGCCCATGCCGCTCTCCCCAACGCCGCCGAACCCCATCTCGCTGGTGGCGAGATGAATGATGGTGTCGTTGACACAGCCCCCGCCGAAGGCGATCCGCTCGGTGACAAAGCGGATTCTCTTTTTGTCCTCGGAGAAGAAGTAGAGGGCGAGGGGCTTGGGCTTTCCGGCGAGAAGAGCCGGGAGTTCCTCCACCGAATCGAAGGTGAGAACCGGCAGAATGGGGCCGAAAATCTCCTCCTGCATCACGGGATCCTCCCAGCTCACCCGGTCGAGGATTGTGGGGGCGATGCGGAGTTCCTCCGGGCGGCACTCGTCCCCCAAGACGACTTTTTCCCGGTCAATGAGGGCGGTCAGACGGTCGAAGTGCTTTTCGCTGATGATCTTGCCGTAGGCCGGGTTGTCAAGAGGGACTTCTCCGAACTGCCGCCCGATCTCCCGTATGATCTCGGCAAGAAGCGCGTCCTTCACCGAGGCGTGGCAGAGGAGATAATCGGGGGCGACGCAGGTCTGGCCGCAGTTTAAGAACTTGCCGAAGACAATGCGCCGGGCAGCGAGCTTCAGCTTGGCGGTCTCATCCACGATGCAGGGACTTTTGCCGCCAAGCTCCAGGACGGCGGGGGTCAGGGTTTCGGCGGTGTGACGCAGCACCTCTTTTCCCACATTGGTGCTGCCGGTGAAGAAGACAAGGTCGAACTTTTTCTCCAAAAGGCAGGCGTTTTCCGCGCGGCCGCCGGTGACGACCGCCACATATTGGCTGGGGAAGCAGGCAGAGAGCAGTGCGGCGATCACTTCGCTTGTGGCGGGGGAATAGGCGCTGGGCTTCACAATTGCGGTGTTGCCGGCGGCGATGGCGTCGGCCAGCGGGTCGAGGGTGAGAAGAACCGGATAGTTCCAGGGGCTCATGATGAGGGTGTTGCCGTAGGGCGAGGGTTTTTCGTAGCTGCGGGAGCAGAACTGTGCCAGCGGGGTCTTCACCCGGCGCTCGGCGGCAAGCTTTTTGGTGTTTGAGAGCAGCCAGCCGATCTCACTGAGGACCAGTCCGATCTCGCACATATAGCTTTCGGCAGGGCTCTTTCCCAAATCCTGATAGAGGGCGTCGGCCAGCTCCTTCTCATGGGTCTTGATGGCCTCCCGGAGCTTTTTCAGCATATCCAGCCGGAAAGAAAGGGGTAGGGTAGCGCCGCTCTCGAAAAAGCGCCGCTGGCTTTCCAGGATTTTGTCAATTTGTTTGGGGTTCATGTTCGTTACTCCCTTTCATGATTTTTCGGTAGATGGCGGCCAGGGCCTCCCCATCCATCAGAAGGGGAACGGGATAGAGGGGATTGGCCTCACGGTCGGCGTGAGCTGCCATTACCGGGATGTCCTCCTCCCGGATACAGGGCAGGGTTTCGGGAATTCCCATGCGGCGGTTCAATTCCCGGATGGCTTCGATGAATTTTTTTGCGCCGGTCTCGGGTGTGTCGGCCGGGGCGGAGACCCCGGCTGCGATTCCCAAGCGATGCAGCTTTTCTGCTGCGGTGTTGCCGTAGGCCTACAGCACAGGGGGCATCAGAACGGGGTTAGTCGGGCCGTGGGGCAGGTTATACTGGCCGCCGAGGGAATGGGCGATGGCGTGAATATAGCCCACATAGGACTGGGAGAAGGCGTTGCCTGCCAGATAGGAGGCCTGTAGCATGGAGCTTCGGGCAGCGCGGTCCCTGCCGTTCCGATAGGCCCTTTCGATGTTTTGGAAGATCAGCCCGGTGGCCTTTTCTGCCATGGCCCGGGTCTTTTTGCTGGTGGAACGGCCGATATAGGCCTCCACTGCGTGGGTGAGGGCGTCCATGCCGGTGGTGGCGGTGAGGGCGGGAGGCAGGGAATAGGTCACCGCCGGGTCGAGCACCGCATAGGAGGGAATGAGGGTGAAATCGTTCAGGGTGTATTTGTGGTGGGCGTCCGAATCGGTGATGACGGCAGCCAGCGTCACCTCGCTGCCGGTTCCGGCGGTGGTGGGGATAGCGATGAGCGGGGGGATCGGGCGAAGCACCCGCAGAGTTCCCTTCAGTTCCCCCAAAGTCTTGTTGGGGTAGGCGATCCGTGCACCTACCGCCTTGGCACAGTCGATGGAAGAACCGCCGCCGAAGGCGATGAGCGCTTCGCAGCCCTCGGCAAGGTAGAGGCCGCGGGCTTCTTCCACATTATTTACGGTAGGATTTTGCGCAGTTTTGTCGTAAACGGCGGCGTGAACGCCCCATTTTTCGAGAAGAGACTCCAAGGACGCGGTGATGCCCGCCTCGCGCAGGGTCCTGTCGGTGACCAAAAGAATATTTTTCCACCCTTTTTTCAAAAAGAGCGGTTCCAGTTCGGCCAGCGTATGAAAAAGCTCCGGTTCCCGGTAGGGCAGCACCGGAAGTGCCAGATGAAACAGGGTTTGATAAGTACGGCAATACGCTTTTTTGACTGGATTCATGAAAGGCTCATCTCCTTTGAAAAGCACTTTTACTACCAATTGGTTTTCCGGCAAGGCGTTTCTTTCTTTGCGTCGGAACAAATTCGTTGACAGATCAACATCTGCATTATACACCGAAGTTGTTGATTTGTCAACATCTTCCGGCTTTTTTGTGCAGGCACGGGCTTTGCAGGACTTTTTGTCATTCTCAAAAGCACGGCAGCATGAGAAGAAATCTGTCTTTTGTGCGGGGAGAGCGGGCACCGGCGTGCCGTCTCTTTTTACGGACGCAACGGGTTTCTGAGCTATAAAGAAAGAGATCGGGGCTTGCGTGTATATGCGAAGGCGCTTCCCTGTGAGGCATTTTGCGGGGAATCTTTGACTTGAAATTAAGAAAGTCAACAAGTTTGGGCGCCTTCTGTAAGGAAGGCGCCCAAAGAGCTGTCAGACTGTTTCCATTTTCATAATAAAATATTTTCTACCGATCTTTCCGCATCCCATCAGAAAGGATAGCTGCACAGCTCAATTTCACTTTCGAAAAATTGTTCCTGAAAACGAATCGCTTCTGAAATTTTCTTTTGATCGATATGAAATCCTTCCGGTGCGGCGACCAACTTATCTTCCACATCGTTCTGGCGATGAACGATTCCGATAATACGAGCTATGTATTCTTCGACCGGAATATCTACACCGAGCAGATATACATCGAGTTCTTCCCCATCACCGCCCAATACACCCGATATATAGCCATAATTGACAGGGTAGATAAGGTCGGGATGGTTCGGATGAATGCTTCCAATCGGTCTGTCTATTTTTATTGTTACTGTTTTTCCGAGATAGGATGCTGCAAGTGCTTTTCTCAAAGTATATACAATAAAGTCGTGCTTTCCTTCGAGATACTTTTCTCTGCCGTTATCGGTGGGAGCCTGCAGGGCAAGAAAGCTCTTCAGCTCTTCATACTTTTTGGCAGCCGAAGGCGTGTTGTTGAGATAATCTCGAAAGTTTATGTAATGGATCCAATCCATACGATCGGTACGAACGACATGAATGAAATGGGTTTGCAAATCTCCCGTGCCTTCATAAAAGCTGCCGCAGGCGAATAACAACTGATCTTTGACAGATGCCTGCGCATGGGGGCGGTAGTAAAAGCCAGCGTCTTTTAATTCTTTTTCGAAGTGGAAAATATCCTTGAAATCATCAACAGCAAGGGCAATATCAATGATTGGTTTGGCTTTTATGGAAGGAATAGCGGTGCTTCCTACATGCTGAATGTCTTTTATGACAGGACCCAATATCATTTTCAAACGAGAAATCGTATTCTGAGCTTCGATTTCCCATTCTTTTTCGTGTTCGCAGAGTTTTACCGATCCTCGTTTTAATCCAATCATTTTTGGCCTCCAGACGACTAATTTATCGTTATACCAACGGGGCAAGCCATTTGAAGAGGCAGCCGATGAGACGGGCGCGGTGGGTGCCTTTTTTGCGGTTCTCCTCGGTGATTTCCCGGCATAGGGGGAGGGTCTTTTCGAAATCCTCCGCGATGGCGGCCAGGCAGTCGGTCCTGTATAGATAAGCGGCGCATTCGAAGTGATGATAGAGGCTTCTATAGTCGAGGTTGATGGTGCCGACTACGGCTTCCTCGCCATCCACGAGAAAGACCTTGGAGTGAACGAAGCCCGGCAGGTATTCAAAGATGCGAACCCCCGATTGAAGCAGGGAAGCATAGTGGGTCTTGGCCAGAGCGTTTGGGAACTTCTTGTCGGGGATGCCGGGCAGAATGAGGGTGACCTTTACTCCCCGCTCGGCACAGAATTTGATGGCGGTCTCCATCTCGCCGTCGAGGATCAGATAGGGTGTCATGATCGACACTGACCTTTTGGCCCGGTTGAGAAGATCCATATAGACCCGCTCGCCCGCCTTTTCGTGATCGAGAGGGCTGTCGGCGTAGGGAAGCACATAGCCTCGGGAAGTAGCGGCATTTTCGGATTGTGGGGGAGTGGTGGGAAAGGCAAGGTAGGAATCGATGTCAGGCTTCTTTTCGTGGAGGCACCACATTTCGAGGAACATCAGGGTGAAGCGGCGGACTGCCTCTCCCTGAAGCTCAATGGCTGCGTCTTTCCAATGCCCGAATCTTCGGTGTACATTGATATACTCGTCGGCCAGATTGACGCCGCCTGTGAAGGCGGTGTGGCCGTCGATGACGAGAATCTTGCGGTGATCCCGATAGTTGTAGTGGGTGGAGACAAAAGGGGTGATGGGGGCGAAGACCTTTGCCTTGATGCCCAGCCGCTTCAGGCGTTTGGGGTAGTCCCGGCAAAGCGTGGTGAATTCGCAGGTGCCGTCGTAGAGCAGGCGTACCTCGACGCCGGCTGCCGCTTTGCGGGCGAGAATCTCCAAAAGCTTGCCCCACATGACTCCCTCGGCTACCACAAAGAATTCTAAAAAGATGAAGTGCTCTGCCTTCTCCACCTCCCGGAGCATGGCCTCAAATGTGGCTTCGCCGGAGGGAAGATAGGTGACCTGCGTGTTGTGATAGACAGGGTAGCAGCCGGCGCGGGAGAGGTAGCGGGAGAGCGCTTCCATCGGGGCAGCGTCTTCGGTCAGTGCTTCGGAAAGCTCTCCTGCGGTGGTCAGCTTGTCCCGGGTCTTTTTCTGCATTTGGTTCAGCTGTTTGCGGAGAAGGCGGTGCCCCACATCGCTGCGGGTATACCAGAAGAAAAAGGCGCCGAAAACCGGAACTATTGTAAAGATGACAAGCCAGGTGATCTTGGCGCTGGGGTCGAGGGAGGAATTGAGCAGTACAAGGCTCATGACAAAGGTGAAGATCAGCATGACGCTGTAGAGCCAGCTGACATATTCCTCAAAGTAGAGGAAGACAAGGATGGGAATGGCAAATTGAACAAGAACCAGGACAGCCATCAGTCCAAGGCGGCTGAAGATGGCGCGTACCAGTCCGGTCTGTCCTTTTCTTAAGAGCTGAATACCCCGATTGTTTCGCTGTAAGTACATGCTTTTTCCTCCTTTCCGTCAATGGATTCTCTTTCTTGATTATCCTATCATTTTTTTGTTTTTTTGTCAATCGTTTCGACAGGAAAGGGAAGCCTGCGGCAGGAAAAACGGCAGTTTATCCGAAAAACGGTCTGCTTTCGGCAGAATTGTTCCCGGCAGAAAAATGTTGTCTTTCTCTTGCACAGACCGTTGTTTTATGTTACAATAAAAATAAAGAACCGGTCTTTACTGAAAGCAATGAATTTGGCATCTGGCGAAAAAGAGAGGTGTTTGTATGCAGAACTCTTACTATGGCAGCAATATGTTTCCTGAGCCTCCGAACGGCCCTACCGTTTCGGCGCCTCCCTATCGGACGCCAAGAGCCGGGATACGCGGAAAAACGGTCGCTTTGATTGTCTCGCTGGTTCTTCTGGCGGTAATCCTCTTCACGGCGGTAATCGGCAGTATTGTTTATATAGCAGCGAATAATGAACTGAAAGATGCTATGCAGCGGAAAGAATATGCTGTGGCGAAGGAGTTTTTGGTTAAGGTGCTTCAGGACAAGAAAAAATTGACGGAAGATACCAGAATTACTCTGATCAGTTTTTCTAACGGGGTTCAAAGCATAGGGCATGGTATAGATTATCCTATACCCGGTTTCCCGATCCAATATTCTACCTTCGGTTTTCGGGTAGACGACGATTTATACGAGATTACCTGTCATTATGATAATAACGGGAATTGGTATGCCTGTAGAGAATGCTCTATTTATAAAAAAGGCGTGTATGCCTGATTTATGGAAAGAACGCGGAACAATAAAAAAGGTGTGCAAAATAAACAGCCTGTCGATTATATCGACAGGCTGTTTTAATGCCTTCAGGAGTTGAGCTCGAAGGGTGAAACAGACAACTACCAGCTAAGCGGGCGAGAAACAAGAGGGTATACCCAAAAGCCTCCTGATGCAGTACAATAAGAAGTCAATCCGCAACAGCGTGAGATTTCATTGCAGTCATTCACGATTTTTCTGTATGGCTTTTTTCATCGATCTGACATAGTCGCCGATATACGGCGGCGCATCCTTCCCGTGCTTTTCTGATATTAGTCATGAATATCATCCCCTCTGCAGTGGGCAATGGCGGCGCAGTCCTCAGTTCTGTCAATTTGAAGATCTCTTTTGTTGTCCTATCATTTTTTGCTTTTTTGTCAATTGTTTCGACGGAAAAGGAGAACTTCGATGACAATAAACGGCAGTTTAGCCGATAAACAGTCTGTTTTCGGGAAGGGGCTCAGGGCAGGAGATCTGCGGCCGGCAGAAAAAATGTTATCTTTCTCTTGCGCAGGACGTTGTTTTATGCTACAATAAAAACAAAGAACCGGTCTTTGCCGAAAAGCAATGAATTTGGCATCTGGCGAAAAAGAGAGGTGTTTGTATGCAGAACTCTTACTATGGCAGCAATATGTTTCCTGAGCCTCCGAACGGTCCTACTGTTTCGGCGCCTCCCTATCGGACGCCAAGAGCCGGGATAAGCGGAAAGACGATCGTTCTGATTGTAGCGCTGGTGCTTCTGGCGGTAATTCTCTTCACGGCGGTAATCGGTGCCGTTGTTTATACGGCGGTGAATACTGCGCTGGAGAAGGCGATGCAGCGGGAAGAATATCTTTTGGCAGAGCAGTATCTGATCAGCTGTCTTAGAAACAGAGGGGAATTGAAAGAGGATACCCATATTACCTTGAACAGTTTTTCAACCGGAACGACGACCAGAGGAAAACACAGGGGAGAGTATTCTACCTACGGCTTTGCGGTGGACGGTGATTTTTATGACATTACCTGCCACTATGATGAAA
>CAZGQH010000068.1:0-7443 GCA_964527575.1 uncultured Lachnospiraceae bacterium | reverse complement strand
GCCCGCTGCCACCGCGGCACCGATCAGGAGGGAATTCACGGGACAGTTGACATTCTTCTCCCAGCGAAGAAAGAAGAGCACCACAACCAGCTTGCCGACCTCTTCCACGATACCGATGATAATCGCCTCAAAATAGCCGATCTCCTCCCCTAAGGGGACAAAGAGATAGAGAAAGAGCGAAACCAGCAGCGAGGCACAGCCCCCAATGAGAAAGATCTTGATTGCGGTAAAAAAACTGATGTTTTTCGGAAGATTGATTTCGAAAAAGAAAACCAGCAGCGACACCGGAACCGCCGCTGCCCCCAGAAACACCACACCGGGAAGCGAAAAGGCAGAGTTGAAGAAAAGAAGGCCGGTATAAAGGATAAGAAAAGCAATGGCGATCACCGCCAAGACCCGCGAATAAAGCCAGGGACGGGGGCGCACGGTATCCAGCGAGGCGGGAGACGGCGTGGTATCAGCCGTGCCGCAGATAAAGATACGGTCGGCCTCCTCCCGCCGATGGCGGTGAAAGACCTCACCGAAGAAATCTCCCGGACGGAAATAGACCTTTCCGTCCCCACCGGTCAGGCGGCTGATTTTACCGGTAAGCTTCGAAAAGACGCCCCTCTTTGGCCGGGCAGTATTCTCTTCCAAAGGCATCCCGCACCGAGGGCAAAACAAATCGCCCTGGCTGAAGCCAACCCCATCCATCGCCCAGCCACAGTTCCGACAGTATCGCATCGTTTTCGATCCCCCCCTTCTTCTGCTCTTACAAAAAAACTTACTGCCTTTATTATATAGAATGTTTTCTCTTCTGTCAAGAAGACCTGCCGGGGTTTTGAAAAAACAGGGGTTCAATCGGAAAGTTTTTTAAAAAACAATTGAAATTTCCTACTCTCTGTGGTATCATAAGATGTACAGAAACGAATACAGCCGCTTTCCCGACAACCTTTCTGTCGGAAAAGGCCGGGTGTCTTCTGCCTCTTTTCCACCGGAACATTCCGTTATCATAGGAGGACCTCAATGAATCATTTCATTCTCACCCAGCCGGCAGTTCGCCTGACCGCCAAAACCCGCGACAACAAAAAAATTCTTACGGCACAGAAGATCCCCTTTACCAGTCTGCGGGATCCGCTGCTGGGGGGATATTTTCTCTCCTTTGATGCCCTCTTTCCCGGAACCGAAATTCCCGTGGCGGCCATGCTGCCCGAAAAAACTTCCGCTTATAAGGATCAACTGCTCTTTATGCCCAAGGGACAAAATGGTCTTGCCTTCTTTAATCGGATCAACGCAGAGCTGATCGCCGCCTACGGCAAGCCCCATGACGCTTCGCCCGATGCCTCCTCCTGCCGCTGGATTACCCCTACCTACACCATGACCCACGAAATTGCCGAGGTACGCATGGGCTGTTATATCGAGGAGATCGTCATCGACTTCGGAAAAAAGCGGCCCTTGCAAATCAGCGACCGCTATGAAAAAATCGAAATGCTCTACAATCTCACCCGGGAACTTCTGCCCGACCATATTCTGCACTGCCTCTTCTACAACAACGACGCCGGCCTTCCGCTGGTCACCCTGGACGCCAGCCGAAATGGGCAGGGAATTTATCTGCGGGCACAGGGAGGCTCGCTTTTCGCCTCAGGCTATACGGTTTATCAGACCATCGATCCCTACGGACGGCCGATCAGCTCCCGTCACGCGGACGAGGCCTCCCGCCGGGTATACCCCTGCCGCAGTATCGAGGAACTGATCCTCGGTATCCGCACCTTCCTGACCCCCGCCGTCTGAAAAGAAATAAAAAAGTTCCCCGGAGGGACAGAGAATCTGTCCCTTCGGGGATTTTGTCTGAGAAGGTGTTGCTCTCGAATAGCTCCTGATCTATCCTGTTCCGTTATCTGTCCTGCAGATTGGTCATGGCTTCATCGGTATAGTAACGATCCACCTTTACCTTTTCCCCATCGCCGATAAGCCGGGAGAAATCCGGGTTCTCACCGAAATAGCTGCCCGATAAATCAATCTGCACTCCGTCACTGATAAAGCTTTCTACAAAAATCGTGCCGCTGTAACCGATAAATTTGTTCTTAGCAAAGGTTTCTTCGTTGCCGTTTGTAAGAATCCGCACGCCCTTAAAGGTGTTGTTGGAAATTTCCACACCCCACATATCGGTGCAGTTAATTGCCAGTGATCTGCGTTCGTCAATCGGCTCAAAGGTACAGCCGGTGATTTTGCCGGTCTTCATTGCCGGGAAGAGCCCCATTGTGTTCGTCTTAAAGGTGCAGTTCTCAATGATACCATTGGTGCCGTAATCTACACGAACCATACCGAAGTTCTGCCCGATCGCCTGCGGGTCGTCGGGGTTGTATTTCGCAACAAAATTACAGTTCTTTATGGTGTAATTGTTGCCGTAGATTACGATATGACCATAGGCCGGGTTCGGCTTATCCTCGCCCTGATAGTCCAGATGAATTCCATCCAAGGTTACACCGTCACCGCTTACCGTCAGAATGCCGTCCAATACAACGCTTTCACTGCCCTTTATTGTGATGTTGTTTTTTCCTGCAATCGTCACGTCATGATAGGTACCGGGCGCAAAAGTAAGCGTACTGCCATCCGACAAAGCGGCAATGGCATCGTTCAGACTTTTATAAGGAACGCCGTCAACGTTTGCCGCCGCTTTGGTTAACAAATAAGAGCTTTCCGTACCCTCTTTTACCCATTCTGCTTCATCGTACACCACAACACCACTGTTTTCGGTGTAGATAAAGTTTTTCGCACCACTCAAAACCACCTCAGCGTCCGCAATATTGAGCGTCGATGAATCCACATTGACCGCACCCCAGGCGCTGCCGCCGGCTACAACACAGAAACCGCCCTTAACGGTAACACCGGACTGACTGAGAACCAGCGGTGCGCCGCCCTTTACCGAATCAAAGTCACGGATAAGCGTAACGTTCTCCAGCGTTACGTCGGGAGAAGCGTAGATATCCAGGGTATGGAAAGTCCCGGCCGTCTGGGTAAGAGCTCTGTGCTCCAGCCGAAGGTTCTTCAGCGTGACGGCATTTTCCGTTTCGATTTTCATTAAATCCCAGCGGCCATAAGTGGAATTGGCACGAAAGTCTTCCGCCGCAGTAAGGGAAAATCCGTTGCCGTTCAATTCAAAAGCGGGGACGTCTTTCCAGTCAATCGCTTCGGAAATGGCAATATCCTGTGTTAAGCTGATATAGCCGCCTGCCGCAATTGCCGCATTCAACTCCGCTTCGTTGCTCACATAGGAAGAAACAAATCCGGCGTCCTTGTCGTACTGATCGTTGAAGCCGTCCGACTCCACCGTATCCTGCGTAGCCTCCAGTCTGACGCCCAGATCCACAAAGAGCGGGGCGCCGTCACTCGACTGAGCGCCGTTTTTCAGGTTATAATCATCATCCGCTGCACTGGGCTCCCAGTAGATCACGACGCTGTATGTATCGCTCGCCCCTGCAGTAAGATTGCCGGATTTGGTAAAGGCAGCAAGAGGCGCAAAGGTGAGGTCTGCGATATCCTCGCGTCCCTCAATCGGAGCGCTGTTCTTGACCACAGCCACCTTCAGCACATCGAGCAGCGATTTTTCACTGTCCGCCACCGTGTTGTAGCTGTTGATCAGAAGAGAAAATTCGTACTTCAGCGCCAGGCTGCCCTCGTTCTTCACCGTGAAGTTTTCATAGAGCACCGCACCGGGCTCCCACTGGAAGCCATCTGCCGGCGTGAAGAGCTTGGTTTCGCCGGTCACCTTTTCGTCAGCACCGTGATAGAGCTCAATGTCCAGGTTGCCGGCTACGATCTTGTTGCTGCCGCTCTTCACCGAGTCGGTAAACCAGGCGAAGGTAGTGCCCACCAGCATGGCAAGACAGAGAACCAGCGAAAGAAGGCTTGCCACAAGCGTGCGCTTCGTGTTTCTTGTTGTCATTGTTCTTTTTCCTCCCAATGAAATTTTGTAATGGCTATATGCAATCATACGGTATGCGACGACACGGCATTTCTTTCCGCTGTTCCCACCGAAACACCATACCCTGCCCCGCTGCCGCATGCTTACATCAGACTAAAACTTTGTTCTGATTCTGCATCAATCGTCGTAAAGGAGCCAACTGCCTTTCCTGCCCCCAACGCACCCCAACAGGCGCTTTAGAGACGAACGATTTATCCAGAATATTTGATTATATTATATCTTACTTCTTGATATGAATCAAGTGCTTTGTCAAAAATCCTGATAGAAAAAATCCGTTTTTACATAAAATTTCCTCCCAAGACGGGAAAACCGGATTCAATAAACTGTCCTCCCTTGAAAAAACGCCTGTACCGCCTATTGTCTTTCCCCTCCCTCGATATCGGCATTGTCTGCAGACACATGCCGATCAACCGAAAGAAAAACAAACACCCCGGAGGGACAGATTCTCTGTCCCTCCGGGGTGTTTGTTTCAAAGGCGGCTCTCTCTCTCTGCTTTTGTCTGGGATGGCCGCTTCCAAACTCACGAAAGCGATGCCTTTACTTACGCATAAAGCTCATCATCAAGCAAAAGAACCCGCTGCATCGGCGTCCTCCGATAGCTCAGTTACCGCCCGAATGAATGGTATCCTCGCCGGTAATAACAATACGACTGCCCTTTGTGCCGATTGCCTCGCTGACCGCGCCGGTCAAGGTATTGTCACCGGTGAAATTGTAAGTATTATCCTTACCGTTGCCGACAAACGCACCGATGTCGGTTGTCTGAGAAGCGGTCACCGCTGTCATATCGGCAATGCAGTTATTGAAGTTGACAGTAACGCCGGTAAAGCCTCTCCAGTAGCCGTTGCCGATATATCCGGCTGCACCGGTCACCTTCTGACCGTCTGCCGTCACCTTCAGGCCGGAGACCTCGCAGTCGTTAAAGCAGAAAACATTACCGCTCTGACCGTAAACCTGGCCGATCATACCGGCAGCACCATAAAACGTACCGGTCTTGCTCACATCGAGCTGCAGCGTACAGTCGATAACCTTACAGTTATTCAGTGTTTTGCTGCCGTAATTGGAGAAGCCTACCAAGCCTCCTACACAGCTGCCGCTGAAAGAAGATCCTCCGGGCGCCTGAATCACAGTATTTTTGACAGTAAGGTTATTAAAGGTATAATTTCCTTCATTAAACTGACCCACAATACCGCCGACCTTCCAGTTGCTGCTGATGATATTGCAGTTTTCCACTGTGACATGATTCAGAGAGGAATAACTGGTACCGGTAACACCGCCGACATACTGAGCGCCCGTTACCGTGCAGTTTTTAACAGTCATGATAGAAAAAGCCCCGCTCCTTTTGAACTTTTTCAGGATAAAGACGAAAAACAATAAAACGAACCGATCGGTTTGAACCTATTTGTTCAAACCGATCGGTTCGGTATTGAAATATACGAGATAAGGAGCGAATAAAACACAAAAAGCTTTATTGCTGCTCCTCGTTCCCGGATTCGTCCTCTGTATTTTCTTCTTTTTCTGATGTTTCTGAATCGCTCTGTTTTTCTACATCGGATTGTCTGTCGGCAGACTCCTGTTTTTCGTCCAGTTCTGCCTTCAGACGCTGCAATTCCTCCAGTACCCGACGGTTTTCCGCAAGCTCAGCCTGCTGTTCGGCGCGCTGTGCATCGATCTCCGCCTGCTGCTCCGCACGGTATTGCCGGAAGAGCCGCAGACTTCCCAGCCCCTGCCAGAGAATCAATAACAGAAAAGGGATGAAAATGCAGAACACATAGCCCATAGGAGTCTTCAGAAAATGAAAGAAACGCCCCACGCCTGCAAGACGAAAACTGTATTCACCGATAATAAACTCGGAGGTCACAATTGACTCATCGTTGGCTCCGGTGGTGGTACCATAGGTGACAAAGCCCGGCCGACCGTCCTCGGTTCTGACCTTCTCTCTTATCTTATGGGTCACGATCATCCCGTAGCTGTCCTGATTCAGCGACTGAAAGGTGATAATATCACCGACCTGTAGGTCATCCGGATCGACCTTCTTCACCAGAATCAAGTCTCCGGCCTTAAAATCGGTAGCGCTCATGGAATCGGATTCCACCACAAAAGCGTGAAGACCGAAGATTCCCCGGTCGGTACGGTCAAAGACCGCCACGGAGACCACCGTGAAGACCGTCATAAAGACTGCCAGCGCAAGAATCAGGATAACACCGACCTTGGAAATCAGGTTCAGCCAGTCTTTTGCACCCATCTTTTTCTTCTTGTTATCCTCCACAGTCTGCTCCTTCCTCTTCTCAAACAGCAATACGCGCGATTAACGCAAGCGTGCAGCTCGAAGCTGCACGCTTGCCTATTCGAACCATAAAATTCTTACGAGAACTTGCGATCCGGATTGTTCTTGGACTGCACCGCATCCGCAGCCAGCGTAAAGGTCAGATCCAGATTCTGTCCCGCATTGCCCACCGATTCGGGATAGACAAAACGCGCCGTCAGAACCTTCTTTTCGCCGGCAGCCAGTTCTTTCTCTACAGCCTTCACCTTCGTGCTGGACAATTCAACTGCCGTGCCCTGATAAAGCACCGTTTCCCCGTCCAGGATTGTGATTTCAAGCAACTCGGCAAGTCCGCCCTTGACCTCTTCAAAATAGAGGCGATAATAGACCCCGTCCGTACTGTTGTTCTGCACGAAAAATTCCTTTTCCACGACCGTTCCGGGCTGGACAAGCTCACCGCCCGTGATCACGGGCTTTCCGTCATTCAGATTGATCGAAACTCTGCCGGTGGCAAGACGGCTTTCCTCTACCGTCAGTGCCGCATAGGCCAATGCAAAGCTGGTCACTGCCAGACAGCACGCCAGAATAACCAGCGCTGCCACCGACAGTGTCAGACGGCGTTCCTTATTGATCGCGCTTTTCATTGGGGTTTCGCCTCCTTGTCCTTCTTCTTGCCCTTCCATGCCAGAATGAGCAGTACAATCACCAGAATGATCAGGGGAATCACCACTGCCAGGGTGATAATGAACACCAGCTTCAGGCAGTCCTTGTCTTCCTCGGCAGGAGGTGTCACCGCTTCTTCAGCCTCCGCTTCCCAGTGAAGGGTCATGCGGATTTCTTTGCCCTGATACTCATTGCCCACCGAGGTATCCAGTGAGAATGTAATCTCATAGGTCAAGGTCTCCTTCGAATCCTCCGAATGGGAGAGCCCGTAGGAGAGCGGCTCGGTCAGCCCGCTCAGGGGGCCGTCATACAGAACCTCGCCCTTTTCCCCGCTCTCAGGCAGAGCGACACGGCAGTTCATCACATCTTCCAGATAATATTCGTCCTCATCCTTTTCCCCTTCCAGGATGAGCTTCGGGAAAAACTTCACCGCAACCGGACCACGGTAGTCCACATTGACCTTATAGGTCAGCGTCTCGGTGTCACCGGGAAACAGGTTGTCAAAAGTAAAACTTCGCTCTGCCTCCCCGTCAAAGGCAAGGTTCACCTCGCC
>CAZGQH010000067.1:0-7479 GCA_964527575.1 uncultured Lachnospiraceae bacterium | reverse complement strand
CTAGTAGGGAGGAAGCGATTAAGAACATCAAAAAGTTACCCAATATACTCACCGTTCTGCGGGCTCTTCTCGTGCCGGTCTTTATGGTGCTCCTTATTTTTTCCCCTTTTCCCACCGATACGGTGACCCGGGTGGTGAGTGCCGGTCTGTTTGCCGTCATCTCCCTGACTGACATGCTGGACGGCATGATCGCCCGGAAGTACAACGCCATTTCGGATTTCGGAAAATTTCTCGATCCCATTGCCGACAAGCTTCTCGTCATCGGAGGGATGCTGTCGCTGATGATCTTCTACATGGAGCGGATGGGAGAGCATAAGGGCTATTATCTTTTTTCGGTGCTGACCGCCTTTTCTCTCTTTATCGTGGTTGCCCGGGAGCTGGCCGTCACCTCACTGCGTCTGATCTGCAAGAACAGCGAGGGGACAGTGATCGCCGCCAACATGGCGGGCAAGATCAAGACGGTCTCCCAGATTATTTTCATACTGGCCGCCTGCCTTGAGCCGATCTTCATGACCGATTCGCTCTGGATTTCCTATCTGGCTCTGGCGGTCATGACCTTTATGACGATCTATTCGGGGGTGAAGTATTTCATGATCTACCTTCCCCTGACGAAGAAGGATCGGGAATAATAAGGTATATACGGATTTTGGGAGTGGCTTCGGCAGTTCTTTGACGGGAAAGTCGTTCCGACGGGAAAACCGGTTTATAATCCGATTTTATATTGAAAAAATCGTCGAGTGGGTGGATCGGATTCGATTTTTAGGAAAGGAGGGCGTGTTATGACGATCAGCGAGCTGGACAAGGCCATCCGACCGACCATGCGGGGAGTCTTCCTCTTCTACGGCGAGGAGGAGTATCTCAAGGGTCGCTATCGGGAGAAGCTGCGAGAGACCCTTCTTCCCGAGGAGGGGCTTGCGCCCTTCAATCACGCCCTTCTCACCGACCCGGCGGCGCTCGCCTCGGAGATCCGCACGCTGCCCATGCTGGCCGACCGGCGGCTGGTGGAGGTCTCGGATCTCTCTTTCTCCTCTCTGAACAAGGAGGCGCTGGAGGAGTTGGTGACTCTCTTGTCCGATCCCGGAGACACGGTCGTTCTCTTCTATACCCGGGGAGAGGAATTTCAGGCAGGGACGGCGAAAAAGCCCTCGGAGCTTTATAAAAAGCTGTCCGGCGTGGTGTCGATTGTCGAGTTCGCAAGACAGACGCCCTCCCGGCTGGCGGCCTGGGCGGCCCGGCATTTTGCCGCAAGCGGCACCTTTGCTCCGCCCGAGCTCTGCCACGCGCTCATCGAGCGCTGCGGCACCGATATGAACGTCTTGGCCTGTGAGATTGCCAAGCTGTCGGCCTATGCGCTTTCTCAGGGGAAAAAAGAGATCGATCGGGTGATGCTTGCCCGGGTGGTCACTCCCTATCGGGAATCGGGCGCTTTTGACTTTGTCAACGCCATTATGGAGCGGGATACCGAGCGGGCTTTTGCCCTTTTCAGCGAGAAGAAAAGCCGGCGGGAAAAGCCGGTGGAGATTGCCGCCTCGGTTTCCCGGGTTCTCTCCGAGCTTCTCCTCGTCAAGACCCTGACCGAGGCGGGCATGAGCGCCTCGGAGATCGCCCGGGAGACGAAGCTTCACGAATATGCGGTGAAGCTGCGGCAGAACAGCCTGCGAAAGAGCAGTCTTGCGGAGCTCGAGCGGGCGGTGCAGCTCTGCTACGAAACCGATATCAAGTTAAAATCCCGGTCGGTGGACAAATATTTTCTTATCGAGCGACTGATTCTCACCATGAGCGGGGTAGGATGATGGAAAAAATTAGGCTGACACAGGCGGTTGTGGTGGAAGGAAAGTACGACAAGATCAAGCTTTCCTCGATTCTGGACGCCTATATTCTCACCACCGAGGGCTTTGGTCTCTTCAAGGACCGGGAAAAGGCCGATCTTTTCCGCCGGCTGGCCGCCGAGCGGGGGCTGATCGTGGCCACCGACGCCGACGGAGCGGGGCTTCTTATCCGCAATTATTTCAACAGCATTATCCCAAAAGAGCAGCTGACCCATATCTACATCCCGGAGATTGCCGGCAAAGAGAGGCGAAAAGCATCTCCCTCCAAGGAAGGGACGCTGGGTCTTGAGGGAATGGAGGCATCGCTTCTTTACTCGCTCTTTCTCCCTTTGGCGGACAAAGCTGCCGGCGGGGATGCTGCCCCGGCGGAGGAAATCACGCTGACCGACCTCTTTGAGGACGGGTTTCGGGGCGGAGAAAACAGCGAAGCCCGCCGGAAGGCGCTGCTTCGCGCCGCCGGACTTCCTTCCAATCTGTCGGCCAAGGCGCTGGTGGGGGCGGTCAACATGCTGGGCGGGCGCCCCTTTTATGAGAAAGTCAAGGCCGGTCTCTGATCGGCTGTGCGACGGATTATTCCGGATTATTGGAATGTGAATTTTCGTTTTTCTGTAAAGCTACTGATTTCTTCAAAAAAGACTCCCGCTCCGCTTGTCCTTTTGGGGGGCGACGCGGTGTTTATTCCATCAAATACAAGGTAAAGAAGGGTTACGCTTATGAAATGTCCTGTCTGCGGTTACGACGACAGCCGCGTGGTCGATTCGAGACCCACGGAAAACGCCAGCATCCGGCGCCGCCGGGAATGTCTTTCCTGTAAGCACCGGTTCACCACCTACGAATTTGTGGAGCAGGTTCCTCTCTTTGTCATCAAAAAGGACGGTTCCAAGGAGGTCTTTGACCGCCAGAAGCTGCTAGCCGGTCTGATCAAGTCCTGCTACAAGCGGCCGGTGACGGCCGAGCAGTTGGAGGAGCTCACCAAGGATATCGAAACCGAGCTCATCAATTCCCTCAAAACCGAGGTGCCCTCCAAGGAGATCGGCATCATGGCCATGGAGCGTCTGCGGGAGCTGGACGAGGTGTCCTATGTGCGCTTTGCCTCGGTCTATCGGGAGTTCAAGGACATCGAGACCTTTCTTGCCGCGATTGAACAGCTGCAGCACAAGAAAACGCGCAAAAGACGGCCGAAAAGCGAAGGGTAACCGCCGCTTTCCGGCAATAAAATAAATCAATCAAGTTAAGGATGGATGTTACAATGGCAATTTCGGGAAAAAGAATGATGAACCTGCTGAAGAAGCTGGGCTTCGAGCGCCTCTCGACCTACGAGGGCGAAGAGAAGGCCGCCGGGATTCTGGCAGAGGAGATGCGCGCGCTGGGTGTGGAGCCTACCATCGAGACCTTCATGGCGCCCCGCTATACCGTAAAGAAGGTGAAGTTTGAGATCACCGAACCCTTCTACCGGGAAATCGAGGCTACCGGCTGCGGATTTTCGGGCAATGCGGCGGAAAACGGCATTGAGGCGGACTTCGCCTATATTGAGGGCTTTGATCCCATCGATCTTGTGGATGTGAAGGGCAAGATCGTCCTCTACGCCGGCGGTATGGGCATCTCGGCTTATGAGAGCCTGATTAAGGCGGGAGCGGTGGGCTTTGTCTGCACCAGCGGCAGCTTCCGGGACAAGAAGAGCGAGAGCGATCTCGAAGAGCGCACGCTGCGGGACAAGCATATCGAGAAAGGACAGATTCCCGGCGTGACCATCCGGGTAAAGGATGCCCTTTCCCTCATTCCCAAGCATCCCACCCGCGCCCGGCTGACCCTCGCGCAGGAAGAAGGCGAGGCACCCTCCTGGAATGTGACTGCCGAGATCAAGGGCAGCAAGTATCCCGATGAAATCGTGATCTATACCGCTCACTACGACACGGTGCGCTTCTCCAAGGGCTATTTTGACAACTCCACCGGCAGCGCCATGGTGATGGAGCTGCTCCGGCACTACAAGGAAAATCCTCCGATGCGCACCGTGCGCTTCCTCTTCTGCGGTTCGGAGGAGAGAGGACTTCTCGGCAGCAAGGCCTATGTGGAAGCCCACGCGGAAGAGCTGGAGAAATTCCGTCTCTGCATCAATCTGGATATGGCCGGTCCGATCCTCGGCCGCGAGATGGCTGCGGTCACCGGTGAGGAGAGCCTTTGCCACGCCCTTTCCTTCTACTATAAGGTGATGGGCTATCCCATGGCCGTGCGGCAGGACATTTATTCCTCCGACTCGATTCCCTTTGCCGACAAGGGCATTCCGGGCATCAACTTCTACCGCTCCGCCGCTCCCGGCACCTCGCAGATCCACTGCCGCTACGATGTGATCGAGATCCTTTCGGGGGAGAGCCTTGCCCGCACCACCGAATTTGTCAAAAGCTTCTCCGATCGGGTGATCAATGCCGCCTTCTTCCCCATCGAGCGCAAAATGCCCGACAACATGGTGGAAAAGCTCGATAAGTACCTTCTCAAGAAGAAGGATAACGAGAAAAAATAAAGCACCTGTCCCGAAACAGGGGACCGGACCCCGAAAACATAACAGGAATTCCCTGTGCAGACGCGAAAACATGTCGGGTTTGCACAGGGAATTTTTGATTGTGGCGATCAGGCGGGAAGGGCAGAGAAGAGGGATGGCTTTTTGTCATGGTATGCTGCGGTAATGCGGTTTGTCTTTTCGAGTCGCCCGCGGACATGAAAAGTTCCGATACGGTTGTTTGAGTCGGGAAGAAGAGGAAAGCGTACCGATTTTTTCACAAAATCAGATAAGCCTCTTGACAAAAACGAAGTGGAGTGCTATAATAAATTCAGGAAATAAGTGGATTAAATTACAGAATAATTTGTTAAAATAAAAAAGAAAATCATTTTATTAGAAATAAATGAGAATACCATGGTTTCCCGGCGTGCTTTGCCCCGGTCTTACCGACATATCGGCTGATACAGCGGTTTACAAAGCAGGAATTGTTAACAGAGCGGGTCAAACCATTTTTTGAAAGCAATCAGAGAGGTATTGCTCATAGATAAAAAAAGAAAGGAAGTAAAATAAGATGGAGAAGACTTTTGGAGATTTGGTTCGGGAGAAGAGAAGGAGTATGGGACTCAATATAATAGATGCCGCCAAGCGCTGCAATGTCAGCAGCAGGGGCTATTGCAATATCGAGCTGAATCATGCGGATCCGAAGCTTTCGAGCCTTCTTGCCATCGCTGCTATGCTGCAAATCGATCTCGGTGAACTGAACTTTTTAAAGGCTGCGATGACACAGGACGAGAATTGACAGAAGCGTTTTAGGGTCTGAAAAAGGTTCTGCCGCACAGCAGAGGGACAGCTATGTCTGTCCTGTGCGGCAGAACCTTCTTTTATTTGAAAGAAACTTCTTTACAAAACCGAAAAAATATGCTATGCTATACTATTATAGGAAATAATGCGGCTGGGCCGTCCTGACGGCGCCCGGCTTTTGTCAAAGGAGAATCGGATATGGAGAAGTGTTTATATCCTCTGAAGCTGACCCCGGTCTGCAAGGAGATCATCTGGGGCGGCAGCCGTCTGAAAAAAGAGTACGGCAAGGTGGCCGACTTCGATAAAATCGCCGAGTCCTGGGAGCTGACCGTCCGGCATGACGGCATGAACGTGATCGCCAACGGTCCCTGTGCCGGCATGACCCTGGGCGAGTATCTGGGGGAGGAGGCCGAGGGCTTTCCGCTGCTCATCAAGCTGATCGACGCCTGCGACAGGCTTTCGATCCAGGTGCACCCCGACGACGCCTACGCCCGGGAAAAAGAGGGCGAGTACGGCAAGACCGAGATGTGGTATATCGTGGACGCCGAGCCCGGCGCCCAGCTGGTCTACGGTCTGAAGGATTACGATAAGGAAAGCTTCCGGGCGGCGGTGGCCGAGGGTACCCTTGAAAAGTACATGAACTATGTGGATGTGAAGAAGGGGGATGTCTTCTTCATTCCTTCGGGCTGCGTCCACGCCATCGGTGCGGGAATTCTCATCGCCGAGATTCAGCAGTCCTCCAATGTGACCTACCGGGTCTACGACTATATGCGGCGGGGCAAGGACGGCAAGCTTCGGGAACTGCATGTGGATAAGGCGCTGGACGTGATCGTCGATCACACCGCAGAGGAGATCGAAGCGATCCGCTTTGCCGACGGCAAGGAAGAGGGCTGTCTTGCCAACTGCCGTTATTTCCGGGTGGATCGCCATCTGGTGGAGGGGGAGATCACCCTCCACGCGGCGGACGGTTTTGTCCACCTCCTTTGTCTTGCCGGCGAGGGCGAGGTGGCGGGCGTTCCCGTCAAGAAGGGCGAGAGCATCTTCCTGCCCAAGGGGCTTACCGGCGTAACGGTTAAGGGAAGCGGCCTTGAGATCATTGCCTCTTGCGCGAAATAAACGTGCGCAAAGTATGCGCGGCGAAATAAGTTCGGGCAAGATAAATCTGAAACAGAAAGACAAGACTTTGTGATAGAAGGAAAATAAGGTTATGGCAGAAAAAATGGTCGAGCAAATCACCTCCATGGATGTGGATTTTGCTCAGTGGTATACCGATATCGTCAAAAAAGCGGATCTCATCGATTATTCCAGCATCAAGGGCTGCATGATCTACCGCCCCTATGGCTACGCCATCTGGGAAAACATTCAGAAAATCCTTGACAGCAAGTTCAAGGCCACCGGACATGAGAATGTCTATATGCCCATGTTCATCCCTGAAAGCCTTCTGAATAAGGAGAAGGATCATGTGGAGGGCTTTGCCCCTGAGGTTGCCTGGGTCACCCAAGGCGGAAAGGAGCCTTTGACCGAGCGCATCTGCGTCCGTCCCACCTCCGAGACCCTCTTCTGCGAGCACTACAAGAATGTCATCAAGAGCTACCGGGATCTTCCCAAGCTCTACAATCAATGGTGCAGCGTGGTTCGCTGGGAGAAGACCACCCGTCCCTTCCTCCGCAACCGGGAATTCCTCTGGCAGGAGGGTCACACCATGCACGCCACGGCCGAGGAGGCGCTGGCCGAGACCAAGCAGATGCTGAACATCTACGCCGACTTCCACGAGAACGAGCTGGCCATGCCGGTGGTGCGGGGCGAGAAGACCCCTTCGGATAAGTTTGCCGGCGCCGAGAACACCTACTGCATCGAGGCGCTGATGCACGACGGTAAGGCCCTGCAGGCCGGTACCTCCCACTACTTCGGGGACGGCTTCGCCAAGGCCTTTGACATCACCTATACCGACAAAAACAACAAAATTGCCCATCCCTTCCAGACCTCCTGGGGGGTCTCCACCCGGATGATCGGCGGCCTGATTATGGCCCACGGCGACAACAACGGGCTGGTACTGCCCCCTGCTATCGCTCCGATCCAGGTGGTGATTATCCCCGTGGCACAGCACAAGGAGGGGGTTCTTGAGAAGGCGCGGGAGATTGCCGACCGCCTCTCGAAGGTCTGCCGCGTAAAATTGGACGATCGGGATCAGTCCCCCGGCTGGAAGTACGCCGAGTACGAGATGACGGGCGTTCCCCTGCGGCTGGAGATCGGTCCCCGGGATATCGAGAACAATCAGTGCGTGCTGGTCACCCGTCACGCTCGGGAAAAGACCTTTGCCTCGCTGGAGGATATCGAAAACACCGTTGCCGAAAG
>CAZGQH010000066.1:0-7502 GCA_964527575.1 uncultured Lachnospiraceae bacterium | reverse complement strand
CGTATCTTGGGCTCCGGTGACGGCGGCGGCTTCATTGGGCGTACCTACGGCGCTTCACGAGTCAAATGCGGAACCCGGTTTTGCTGTCCGGACCCTGGCGTCCAAGGCGGGTCTTATCCTTGTCAATTTTGAAGGAACCAAGGACTTTTTGAAGGGCAAAAAAACGCGGGTGGAGCGTGTAGGCATGCCGGTCAACAAAGCCTTCACCAAGGGAGTGAAACAGGGCTCTCTGCCCAAAATTTCGGCTCTTACAGCCAAGCCGGCGAAGGAGAAAAAAGAAAAGCGTATTTTGTCCTTTGGCGGCAGTCTCGGCGCACATACCCTGAATCAGACAGCGCTCTGTTTGGCAAGGGGCTATCTGAAGAATCATCCCGAGGTGATTCTCGAGCATGCTTGCGGAGCAAGGGAGTATGAGGAGATCTGCCGGATCTGTGCGGCGGAAGAGCTGGATCGTCTTCCCAATCTGAAGCTTTCCGAATACATATACGACATGCCTCAGAGGATGGCAAACGCCGATCTTGTCATCTGCCGCAGCGGCGCTTCCACGCTGGCAGAACTGGCCACGGCGGGAAAGGCGGCGATTCTGATTCCATCTCCCAATGTGACCGGAGATCAGCAGCGGAAAAATGCCGCTCAACTGGCCGAAAAGGGCGCTGCAGAGCTGCTGGAGGACGGGGAGGCCTGTGATAAGATTGTGCCGCTGGTGGACTCTCTTTTTTCATCGGCAGGCGAGGAGCGTCTGGTCGGTATGCGAAGAAAGGTTGCGGACTTTGCTGTTCCCGACTGCGGGGAGCGCCTCTACCGGGCGCTGAGGAATCTGATCGACGGTAACTAAAAGAACGGCGATCCAAGGACAGGATGTGATTTTTTGAATCAAAGCGAACGGCCGATCGGCAAGGGAAATGACGAAAATCTTCGCCGCTACCGGCAAAAACAGGAGAGACGTCGGCTGGTGCGCCGGATTCTGGTTCCGCTGATAGCGGGCTTATTTCTGCTTCTCTTGATCATCCTTTTGCTGGCATTCGGATTTGTGGTTCGCCGGATTGAAGTGACCGGCGTTGAGCGCTATACGGCAGAAGAGATTCTTGCGGCCTGCGGTGTTGAAAAGCGGGATAACCTCATTTTTCTCTCGGAAAAAGCGGTTGAGGATCGCCTGAAGGCAAAATTTCCTTACATCAAAGCGGTAAATCTGAAAAAGGATTATCCGTCGGATCTGACAATTGCGATCACCGAAGAGTATACCACCTTTTACTACGAGGCGGCGGGAGAGTATTTTCTTTTCAATCACAGCATGCGCTTGATGGAAAAGTTTGATTCGGAAGAAGGTCTGACAGCCGTACGGAAGGCGGTTTTTGTGAAAATGCCTCTTCCTAAAAGCTCTATTGTTCCGCAATATATTCAAATGCAGCCGGAAGACAGCTATGTTTTGACCTTCTTGGAACAGCTTTCGTCCAGTGAAGCTCTGCTCGAAAAACTGGTTTCACTCGATCTCTCCGATAAATTCTGTCTGAAAATGGTGTGTGGCGGCGAGGTCGATGTTTCTCTCGGTGATTATACCCGCATGGAAGAGAAGCTTTCTGCGCTGCTAAGTCTCATGGAAGGAGCACTTGCAGGGAAAGAAGGGGCTGTATTGACCGGACATGTGGATCTGAGTGCCTATCCCAGCTGTTTTTACGATCTGAAGCCCGAATATACCGACTGAATTGTAAACAAAAAGTTAATATTTTCGAAAAGCCTTGCAAATCGCCCGCTTATATTATAATATAATACATATAGTGTTGAAGACAGAAGTGAAGCACAAAATATAAGATATCGGGAGGTCATGGTTCATGGCATACGAGGAAAATTTCGACTCCGATTTTAACGTAAAAATCAAAGTAGTCGGTGTTGGTGGCGCGGGAAACAACGCGGTAAACCACATGGTGGAAAATGGCATTAAAAACGTGGAGTTTATTGCGGTCAATACCGATAAGGCGGCGTTGATTAAGTCTCTTGCTTCCTACAAAGTGGCGATTGGCGAAAAGATTACCAAAGGGCACGGCGCAGGCGGCAATCCCGAGATCGGAGCCAAGAGCGCGGATGAAAACGCCGACGATATTTCGGCGGCGATTCGCGGTGCCGATATGGTGTTCATCACCGCCGGTATGGGCGGCGGAACCGGAACCGGCGCGGCACCCTTGGTTGCCAAGATAGCCCGGGACATGGGTATTCTCACGGTGGCGGTTGTGACCAAGCCCTTCGATTTTGAAGGAAAGAAAAGAATGATGCAGGCAGAGGCCGGCATCGTGAAGCTTTCGGAAAATGTCGACTCGCTGCTGGTGATTCCCAACGAGAGACTCAAGCAGATTTCCACCACCAAGATCACTTTCCTGAATGCCTTTACCGAAGCCGATAATGTTCTGAAGCATGGCGTTACCAGTATCTCCGATCTGATTTCCGATTACGGAATCATCAACCTGGATTTTGCTGACGTGACCTCGATCATGAAGAATGCGGGCCTTGCCCATATGGGTGTCGGTACTGCATCCGGCAAGGATAAAGCGGAGCAGGCGGCCAAGTTGGCAATCTCCAGCCCGTTGCTTGAAACTTCAATCTCGGGTGCGAGAGGTATTCTTGTCAATATCACCGCTTCGCCGGATATCGGTCTTGACGAAATGGATACCGCTACGCATATGATCACCAACGAGGCTCATCCCGATGCCAATATCATCTGGGGTGCCACTTTCGATCCCAAGATGGAAGACGAGATGCGGGTTACAGTGATCGCGACTGGCTTTACCTCTTCCGGAAAAGCATCCAAGCCTGCCGTTTCTATTCCGGTTTCGACCGATGAGCCGGCGGTGAACAACGGTGAGGAAGCAGTTGTCACGGAGCCGGTGACGGAGACGAAATCGGATGAAGACGATGATTTTGCTGCTCTCATGAATATGCTCAACCGGGGAAAAAGATAACTTGCGGTAAGAGCTGATTGGTATCTTATGATGCAAGATACTTAAGATTATAAAAAGAGCACCGCTTATGCGGTGCTCTTTTTTAGTAGTTGTCTTTTCGGGTATATGATTTCTGGGTGATGGTTCTGCTATATTTTTGGAAAAATATAGGACGAATTTATGCTTGGATTCGTTATGCTGAAAGAGCGCACCCAATAGGGAGACTTGTTAACCGACACGGGGAAGGAAAACTACTTGGCTTTATTGGATTTGAGGATTTATTATCCTGCTGTTTTTTGTAAATCAGAGAAGGAAAATTTATTTTTCCGTTTTGGGTCTCATAAGAAAAAATCAAAAAAGAAAGACGACCAATTGGTCGTCTTTCTTGGGTTATCATCCGATTAACCTTCCGATTTTTCCAGTTCTTCCGTAAGCTTCTTCAGCGCGCTGGGCCAGCTCTTGGACTGAATCTTCAGGTAGTTGGAGAATCTCTTCATGGTCGTCGTGTTACGGAAGCTGTGAACGATTCCGCCAAGACTATTCGACCAAGCAGATACGAAGTCGACGTGGAAACCATCACGGATCAGGTTGATCATTTCAGCGGCTTCGTCATCGCGGATGGTACGACCGCCATAAAGAACCTTCTCGTAATATACGGGAGTCACGATCGTGCTTCCGTAGAAGGACATGAGCTCCAGGGTAGCAGCAGCGGCTTCCGGAGCATCGGAATACTTGGAGATACCGAAAATAGTAACGCTGTCATGAACACCGGAAGCATATTCCTGCTGTGTGCTGTTCAGCTTAGGAGTGGGGATAATGGCGTAATCATCCATTTCAGAAAGCCAAACCGTTGCCATATAAAGCTTATTAACAGTGAAGAGAGCTTCGCCGTTGGCAAAGCGGGGCATTACATTCTGGGAGTCGCTGTCGCCCGCATTGAAGGCATAGGTTGCATTGTAGATGGTGTCGAAATAGCTGGCAAGCTCAGTAGCTTTTCTGTCATTGGCAAGCTCAATGACGATTTCATCCTTGCCATTGACGGTCTGTTTGCTGCCGAAGGAAATTCTGCAGCCAAAAGCAATGCCGTCCATAGGATCGTTCGGCTCATAAATAAATCCGAACTGGTCGCCGTCGGTAGCGGTGCCGCTTTTGTCGTTGTCTTTGAATGCCTGCTCAGACATCGCCATCAAGGTTTCCATGGTCCAGTCGCCGTCTTTGACAACCTGATAGATCGTGCGGCCGCCGAAAGCGGACTTCACAGACTGATCGTAGATGGTCTTATTGACAAAGGTGCAGTAAAGACCGCCGGTGTAGCGGAAGGAAAGGTCACCGGTAACCCAGTAGAGATGGTTGTTGTAAGTAATCTCGTTGATGTAATCAGAAGCCCAGTAGGGTTTGGACACATCGATGATCTTTTCGCCGTCATTGTTGGTCAGGGTATTCAGATCATAGAGGTGACCCTGCGTAGCAAGAGAAATGTCGTAGTACTGGTAGCCGGCGTAGACATCCACTTCGGGATCCTGCGTGTCAAACCAGGTCTTGGCAAATTCCTGCAGACCCGCGATTCCAACTCCGGTGGCTTCGATCGGTTCGGCAAATTCGATGCCCAGATCTTCCATCACCTTGTTGTTTCTCTCGATGATCTTCTCGTCGATATCATCGTTATCGACAGCATCGGGATCAACCCAGATTGAGTCAGCCGTATAGGTTCCGTTGCCGCCTTCTACGAAAAGGAAGGTGATTTCAGAACCTTCGGTGTACTGTTTGATTCCGTTGAGTTGCTCAGGATAGTTCTCGACGGTAGGACCACTTGTGTTATCAGTACCGCCCTTTGAGGTGTCAGCAGGCGTATCGCTGCAGGCAGCCAAAGACAAGAGCATTGACAGCAACAGAATGGCAATCAAAACTTTGGTTAAAATTTTTTTGGCCATAAGTTTCACTCCTTATTTTTTTTCTATAGTAATTATAGCGTAAAAGACACAAAAAGTCAATCATTATTGCAAAAATAATGAATAAAATAAACGAATCATAGTTTATTGCAAGAATGTTGCACAAATATTTAAATAAAATGTGACGGAATTGAGACTTGTTTTTGTCTATTTTGTGCAAAAATCATCCATCGCCCAGAGCAAAGCAATAGGCGTTCAGGTTGAGTCTGTCCCGATAAACAGCTTTTTCCTCTTCGGTAAGCTCTTCAAGCGATTTCAGCTGTCCCTGCCGGTCGCGAACGGCAAAGCTGTTGAAGCAGGGGAGAATGTCAATCGTAGAGGCGAGATATCCGAAATAGGGGGACAGGGTCATGTCACAGCGGGAAAGAATATAGGGCATGAGAAGATCCTGCCCCAGACAGGCCGGAGTACTTGTTTCACCCAAATCAAAATTGGATAGGATCAGACCTTCGGTGGAGTATTTCCGGGCAGCATCTGTGAGCGGGTCGCCGGTTTGAAAATAAGCGAGTTTATCGTACAGGCTGCTGCTCCCGTTGGTCAGGATCGGCAGATGATCGCCATAAAAGACGAGCAGAGTGGGTTCATTCAGCGTCTGGATGTAGTCGTAGATCTCTCCCAGCATCCGGTCCGCATCGAGGATTCCCTGGGCGTAGGAGAGGAGCCGCGCTTCTTCCGCTTCGGAAAGAGGAGAGTCAAGGACCGACAGGTCATAGCTGTCGTATTTATCCCGATAATAAGGCATATGTGCCTGAGCCGTCATGGTCATGAAGAAGAGTGACTCACCCTCTTTCTTGGTGTCAAAGACAGACCTGATTTTGCGTCCTACGCCTTCATCGGAGGGATAAAGTCCTTTGATGCCGTCGGCATAGTCGAAGGTCAGGCGGTCGACACCCATGAAATCGTATACCGTATTGCAGTTGCAGAGGGTTTCATTCCAGGTAGAGACGATTTCGGTGGTATATCCGTTGTTTTTCAGTTCCTGTATGACCGAAGGAAAGTTGGCACAGACGGATTTTCCGCTGCGGTAGAGCATGGTATAGGGTACATAACCCAGCGGATAAAAGGCGAGATTGCTTCCGGTCAGCACCTCGTATTCCGGATTGCAGGAGAGGCCGCCGAAGGTGGCGGAGAGCATTTCGAAGGAAATTCCTTTTTCCCGCAGGCGTGTCAGGTTGGGGGTGACCTCTTCGGAAAAGGTCACATCCTCCAGACGCGAAAGGTCAAAAAAGGATTCCGAAAAGATCATAATGATATTTGGTTTTCCAAAGTCCCCGCTGCCCTGAGCAGCCGTCTTTTCCAGAAGTGTCTTGGCGTTCTCTTCGCTGTAGTCCTTCGGCGTGAGACGGCGGGCGGCGAGATACTGTCCGGTGATTCCGGAGAGAAGGCCGGTTTTGTTATAGTAGGCTACCGCATCGTATTCCTGCGGTTCGCTGAAAAAACAGTCGAGCAGAAGATTGTTGACCGGACGGATCGGCAAAAAGGTAAATAAGAGCAGCAGTGCTGCGGCCAAAAGAGACGCCAGACGGGTGCGCCTTTTGGCAAAACGAAAGGAAAAGAAGAGGGCGGGGAGAAGAAAGACGGTAAGAAGAAGGAGAAAGAGAAGCGTTTCGGGAAGAATCGAGACAAGGATACCCCAAAGATCGGAATGAGCGATGATTGTTCCCAATGTGCCCGCGTCTCCGACGAAGAAGATATCGTCTAAAAAGAGCGGATTCAGGCCGGAGAGAATCATCTTGAACTGGTTTCCGAATCCCAAAATAAAGGCGAAAAGTACAAGAATCGGTCCCGAGATCGAAAGCCGCCGGAAGAGCCCGAGAAAAAGTCCGTGAAGGACGATCATGAAAAGATAGGAGAAGAGAAGTGCCGGAAAAGATCGCTCTACGTCGGTGGGATTGCAGAGAAAATAATAGAGATTGAGGGCGAAGTTGATGAGGCAGGGAAAGAGAAGGATGGCATAGAGGGGGGAGAGAAACGGGGGAAGCTTGGCTTTCAGCCTGGCAAGAGGACGGAGCCGCTGCGGATTTTGGTTTGTGGGAGTCTGATTATCAGAAGTGCGGATTATCGCACCTTTTTTTGCTTTCTTTTGCTTTCTTTGAGATGTGTTTTGCGTGACAATCCGCCGCCGCGCCTGATTGCGGCGCCGACGAAGCGTGTTTTTATGCCGGGAACGGTTCATCGTTTTACCTCCTGAATGCAAAAAAGCCGCACTATAAAATACAGGCGGCTTACAATGCGGCTTTTCCTATTTTTTCCCCCAACCGGACTCTTGTCTCAAAGCCGGCCGCGGTGTTTTCATAGAATTCCGGATCGAGAAGAAGCTTCCCCTTTTCGAGAAGCAGAACGACCGTAGAGCCGCCATATTCAAAATATCCTTTCTCCTCGCCTCGTCTGGCGTAGTGAGCCTTAGGATGATGGTTGCGGATCCGCCCGATCAGCATAGCGCCTACCTCCACATAGGCGATGATGCCGAAATGTTCGCTTTTTTGCAGGGCAATCTCACGGGTATTCCGTTTATAAATGTTGCAGCGTTCGGATGAGATAGGCTGCACGGTATGGAGCAGCCCCTTGCCGTGGCGAACCGGCGACATGGTACCGTCATCCACATAGGAGTAGCGGTGATAGT
>CAZGQH010000065.1:0-7515 GCA_964527575.1 uncultured Lachnospiraceae bacterium | reverse complement strand
GCAGTGGTTACATACGAAGCGCTCTTTGCGCTCGGTATGCTTATCATCGCAATCGTTCGTCTCGTCAGAGACTGGCGATAAAAACGCACAATAAAGAGAAATAACCGCCTCACTACCACATAAGGCGATTATTTCTTAGTTGTTTTATAGTGGGAGCAGCCGTCATCGGTGTTCCTTACACCTTTATTATAGCGATTCTTTGCAGCGTTGTCAAGAGTATTTTCAAAAGTCCCGGAGAAATCTGGGGCTTTTGTTTTGAGGTTCTTGTTTTTCGGCAGTACCGAATGGAATCGATTGCGGGAGGTGTCTTATCCCTTACCGGCTTCTCCGGCGGAAGAGGGGATGGGGCAGCGGAGGAGGCAGTGCGCTGTAAGTTGCCATGCGGCGGCAGGCGAACCAGTCGGCGGTGAGAGTGGCCTTAGGGATGGGGAAAGAGATTGGATTGTCGGCCGGCATGTCGGTGTAGGCGGAAGTACTTTCTTCGGTGGAATCGGGAGGAAGCGGCATCTCTGCGTCGGGCGGTTCCGAGCCTGCGGGCGGAGCTTCGGTCATTTCAGGAGGAAGGGCTGTGACCGGCGCCTCGGTCGTTGCCGGTGCTTCGGTGGTGATGGGAGCCGCTGTGGTTACCGGTGCTGTCGTTGTAACCGGTGCTTCGGTGGTGACCGGCGGGGTGGTGTCGGGCGTCGGTTCAGTCGGAAGATATTCGCTTTTCGGCATGTTGAGATAGCGCCAGGTGGTGTTGCCGTAGGCCTGATAGAAGCTCTTCCAGGTGAAGCTGCGGGAGTAGACTTTACATTCGCTGCCAGAGGTTTTACCGTTGCATTCGTAGGTGGTAAAGCCGTCGTTTCGGATTTCGACAATGACAATCGAGTGGGTGGAGATGCGGATGTGTCCGCCTACCCCCGCCTGTTTTATGTATCGCTCCGCGTCGGCGGCGCTCCAGTTGCCCGCCGAAAGGGAGCGCCCCAAAAGGTTTTGGAAGCGGTAGGCGGTGTCGCCGTAGTCGATAAAGCCGAAGAGCCGGTACTGGCAGAAGCGGGCAAAGCCGATGCACTGTACACCTAAGAGGTCGATCTCGCAGGTGGAGGCACGCCCGGTTGGCCAAAAGCGCATACAGTTGCAGGAGGTTCCTGAGGCGATGCAGTTCGAGGAGTTATGGCAGGTGCAGCGTTTTCCGTTCTTGGTGAAGTAAGAACCGATGGGGTATTCTTCTAAGGGAAGACTTTGTGCAAGCCCTGTACTCTTTTCACTCTTTGTCTCGGCAAAAGACGAAAAGGAAAGGAGATTCGTCAAAAGAAACAGGGTCAAAATCAGGGATAACAGGCGCTTCATGACGCATCCTCCTGCCAAACGGCGTAAAATTTTTCTGAAAGAGTGGCGTCATGGGGTCGCGTGAAACCGGAATCGGGTATCTTTATTATACAGGCAATCGGCAGAATTTGCAAGCGCTTTTGCCAGTTTTATTCCTGCCAATTGGCGGAAAGCAGGGGGATTTCCGCCAAAAAAGGGGGGATTTTACCTTGATTTCAGAACTTTTCAGGCGCGTGTTTGCCTGTCTTATAAGGACGGTATACGGGTACTTTCCGTCGGGAGGGGTCAAACAAATACTTTTACGACGAACCGTTTCTTACTTGATACGGATAGGTTATTCCAGCTCAAATGCTCCTGTATATAGCCGATAATACTGACCTTTTCGGAGGATCAGTTCCTCATGGGAACCCTCTTCGATAATTCTTCCGTGATCGAGGACGATAATATTGTCGCTTGTCTGTACGGTAGAGAGGCGGTGGGCGATGACGAATACCGTTCTGCCCTCCATCAACCGGTCGGTACCGCGCTGAACAATTTTTTCGGTACGCGTATCGATGGACGAGGTTGCTTCGTCAAGAATAAGAAGCGGGGTGTCGGCAATGGCCGCACGGGCAATCGACAGCAGCTGACGCTGCCCCTGCGACAGGTTGGTTCCGTCGGAAGTAAGCATGGTGTCAAATCCTTCCGGCAGTTTCCTAATGAAGTCATAGGCATTTGCCGTTTTGGCCGCCCGATAGACATCTTCATCGGTGGCATCCAGATTGCCGTAACGGATATTTTCCATAACGGTACCCGTAAACAGATTGGTATCCTGCAGCACGACGGTAAGCGACTTGCGTAAATCGCTTTTCTTTATTTTATTGATATTGATCCCATCGTATCGTATTTTCCCGTCGGCAATGTCATAAAAACGATTGATCAGGTTGGTAATCGTCGTCTTACCGGCACCGGTGGCGCCCACGAAGGCGATTTTTTCTCCGGCCTTGGCGTCTATGCAGATGTCGTGCAGTACGATGTGTTCCGCACTGTAACCGAAATCCACATGATTGAGCAGAATATGTCCTTTCAGTTCGGTAAGCGTCGTTGTACCGTCGCGGTGCGGGTGCTTCCAGGCCCATAACCCTGTTTTGCAGGGACTTTCTACCAGCTCTCCGTCCTTGTCCTTCTTGGCATAAACGAGTGTAACATAGCCGTCGTCCGCCTCCGGCTGCTCGTCGATGAGGGCAAAGACGCGGGCCGCGCCGGCAAATGCCATCGCACACATCGAGGTTTGCTGTGAGACCTGTGCAATCGACTGACCGAATTGCCGCGACATCGACAGAAAAGACACGATTACCGCCGCCGACATTGCCGAAACGCCGAGAAGCGACAGATTGACGGTATTCGGAATCAGCAAAACGATGCTGCCTACCACAGCGAGCAAAACATACATATAGTTGCCGATGCTGCTGAGTGTCGGCATAATTATATTACCGTATTCGTTGGCTTTGGACGAATCGAGCCGTACTTTATCATTCAGCTTGACAAAGTCGTCGATCGTATCGTTTTCGTGTGTAAATACTTTTACGACCTTTTCGCCGTTCATGATTTCTTCAATAAAGCCTTCCAGCTTTGCGGTACTAGACTGCTGTGCTACAAAGCCTTTTGCGGACTTTCCGCCGATTTTTTTGATGATAAAAAGCATTACGCCTGCGCATGCATACACCACAAGGGTCAGCCATACCGAAATACACAGCATCGCTACGGTAAGAACGATAAGCGTAAATGCGGTGGATAACAGCTGCACAAGGCTTTGCGAAATGAATTGCCGGATTGCGTCGATATCGTTTGTATAATAACTCATAATATCGCCGTGCTTATGGGTATCGAAATAGGAGATCGGCAGCTTTTCCATTTTGGCAAACATATCCTTGCGCAAACGGTTCAGGGTCTTCTGTCCAACGCTCGCCATAATGCGGGAATAGAGAATTCCTGCCAGAACCCCGAGTCCGTAAATGACGGCCATAGCCGCGATGAGTGCGATAAAGGTTTCCATGACAGAAGAAAAGCCCTCTGTCATGGCAGGCGTTATTACATTGTCAATGAGAAAATACAGAAAAACACCGGACGAGGACGATGCGGCAGCGTAAACGAGAAGACATAGAATGACGATTGTCATTTGAATTTTGTTATGTTCAAAAATATAGCGGACAAGCCGTTTCATGCTGGATTTTGAATTCATTTTATTCACCTCCTGCTTGGGTCTGTGTTTCATAGATTTCCCGGTAAAGGGCATTCGATTTTAAGAGCTCGTCGTGCGTTCCCATTCCGTCGATACGCCCGTTTTCAAGGACAAGAATCTGATCCGCATCCTGGATCGAGGATATTCTCTGTGCAATGATTATTTTGGTCGTCTCGGGCATACATTCCTTTAGCCCACTGCGGATAAGCGCATCCGTCTTGGTATCAACGGCAGAGGTCGAGTCGTCAAGAATTAAAATTTTCGGCTTTCGCAGTAAGGCACGCGCAATGCAAAGCCGCTGTTTTTGTCCGCCCGAAAGATTTACGCCCCCCTCTTCCAGATAAGTATCGTATTTGTCGGCAAAGGTCTGAATGAATTCGTCTGCCTGCGCAATCCGACAGGCCGTTATCATTTCCTCATCGGTCGCCTCTTTATCGCCCCAATGCAGATTTTCTCTGACCGTACCCGAAAAGAGGATGTTTTTTTGCAGTACGGCAGAGACGCGCTGGCGCAAAACAGCGACATCGTATTCTTTTACATCGGTGCCGCCTACTTTTACACAGCCTTCGGAAACATCATAAAGGCGTGATATCAGATTGACAAGCGATGTTTTGCCCGAACCGGTGCCTCCTAAAATGCCGATTGTTTTTCCGGAGCTTATGTGCAGATTGATATTTTTCAGCACATAATTTTCGGCGTCTTCCGAATACTTGAATGATACGTTTTCAAAATCGATCGAGCCGTCCTCAACCGCGGATTTCGCATGGGGAGGAGAAATGAGGTTGCTTTCTTCGCGCAGTACTTCTTCAATTCGTTTCGCCGAAGCTGCCGACATGGCGATTATGACGATCACCATGCTCAGCATCATCAGCGAGGACAGGATATTGATCCCATAAGAGATAAGAGAGGACAGCTCGCCGGTGGTCAGCGTTCCCCAATGAAGGCTGCCGGTGATGATATACGCTCCCAGTACGGAAATGAGAATATAGCAGGCATATATAAAGAAGTTCATGACGGGCGTATTCCAGGCAATGATTTTTTCGCCCTTTACAAATTCGTTGCATATTTCGTCGGCAGCCTTGGAGAACTTTTTATTCTCGTAGTCTTCACGCACATAGGTCTTTACCACACGAATGGCTTTCACATTTTCATGGACCGATTCATTCAGTCGGTCATATTTTTGGAATACCTGTGTCATATGAGGGAAGGATTTGCAGATGATCAGCACAATAATGCCGCCGAGAGCCGGAATGCACACCAGAAAGATCCAAGCCAGTGAAGGACTTATTACGAAAGCCATAACTGCGGAAAAAATCATCATAAGCGGCACGCGCGCGGCAATGCGGATAAGCATGCTGAACGCATTCTGAATATTGGTGATATCCGTCGTCATGCGGGTAACCAGTCCGGACGGGGAAAATTTATCGATGTTTGAAAAGGAATAGTTTTGCACTTTTACGAACATGTCCTGCCGCAGGTTGGCGCTGAAACCGGCCGCCGCGCGTGCGCTTGCTCTCCCGGAGAGAATACCGCACGCCAGCGCCGCACTTGCCAGCAGAACAAGAATCGCCCCATAAAAGAAAAGCGTATTCCAATTCACGCCGCTGTGATCGATGAGTTTTGCCATAACAAAGGGCAGAGAGCACTCACAAACCACTTCCAGCGCAACAAAAAATATACTTAAAATCGTATTGCGCCTGTTCTCACGAAGAGAATGGAAAAGATAACGAATTGTTTTCATTTTGTCCTCCTTAGGATTTTATTGTGTTCTATATCAAACAGTTCTAAATCAAACTATTCGTCGGTTTTTTTACCACCCGAAAAGGGTGGTAAAAATTTTTCAGTCGCTTGCGAGAATATTTTTTTTCATTCTTTCGATACAGAAGAAAAAGGTTTCAAGCTGTTCCTCGGTCAGCCCTTGCCGCAGCATGCGTTCAAGCTCTTCCATCCGGGCATCGGCCGCTTTTACAATTGCTTCTCCGACGGGGGTCAGGCTTATTTTATTGAACCGTGCATCCGCAACCGCTTCTCTCTTAACAAACCCTTTACTCTCCATGGTTGAAAGGACCTTGGAGCAGGTTGATTTGGTCGTCTCCAATACCTTTTCAATATCGCGCTGGAAAATATCCCGGTCGGTATTGTCGGATAAAAACTTTAAGATAAATACATTGGCGCCGGACAGGCGGTCTTTTCCCAATTCGAGGCTTTGTTTTTCAATCCGGCGTGTCACCATATTCTGCAGCGCTTTTATTTCTTTTCCGATGAGCTTTTCCATACACCTGCTCCTTATATCGAACAGTTTGATTTACAACTATTATAACGAAAAAAAAGATGGATGTCAATAGCTTGGTGTGATTTTTTTGGCCTGACGAAAGTTTTTTCTCTGATTGTGGGACTTATTGTCACACAAGCGTTATCGATGGAAAGGACAATTCTTGTCCGGGACGATTTTCGGCCAATTCGAGCGCCCTCCCGATAAGGCGGATGCGGCAGGCCCATCCGAGTCTGCCCGTATCCTTCAGAATCTCTGCGGGGACAAGGGAAACGGCAGCCCTACGGAAGGTAGGTCCGTAAAGGGCGGCGCAGCCTGTGAGCAGGACAGAAAAAGAGAAGAGGCTTCGCATTTTTGCTGTTCCTCTTCTCTTGATTCTCCCTGTTTTCCAGGAAGCAGCGCTTTGGGGGAGATTTTTTTGACAGGGCGGAGCTTACGCTTTTTTCCCGAACCCACAGTGCTTCGGGAACTCTGCCGATTTATTTTTTCAACTCAACGGTGACGCTGGCAAGGGTATAGGGAGCCAGGGTGAGGGTAAAGGCGTTCTTTTCCGCGATGAGGCCGCCTTCGATGGTCTTCCCCATCAGGTCGGTGCGGCGGGCGAAGAGGATCTCCTCTTCGAAAGTGAGGGTGACGCTATCCTCTCTGCCGCCGGTGTTATAGAGGCGAAGGGTGATTCCCTTGTCGGCGGGAAGAAGCGCCGACACCACCGAGCCGGCAGATTCGATACCGAAGAGAGCGCCGGTGGCGGGCAGGCTTCCCCCGTGGGAACCGGTGGGCTGATAGGTCAGGCGGTTGTTGAAGCCCGTCGCCGCATCTTCAAGAAGCTTGGGATCGGGGGTGAAGATGCCCACGCCGAAGCGGATGGGGTGAATGCTCCGCTCGGGATAGGGATCGGGGCTGGTGGAGCTGTTCAGAAAGGTGGTGATGAGCGAGCCCTCGTGGGAGCCTCGGTAGCCGTATTTGCTCTCGTTGAGGATGGCCACACAGCGGTCGCCCCCGGCGGTGACCGCCGCACCGTACTGCAGGCCGGGTACATCGTGGTTGGCGGCGCCCCGGTCGACCCAGCCCGCGGGCACATCGTAGCGGAAGGAGGAAGCATCGGCCAGGGGAACTTCATAGGTCAGAACCGGAATGGTGTCCCCGCCGATCTCATGCCAATCGGCCTCCAAGTTGACGGCAAAGGCGCGGGCGCCCTTATCGAGGGTCACATTCATCCGCAGGGTGGAGGAGCGCACCTTATATTCCACATAGAAACCGCTGCGGATCGGTCCGCCCAGCGTGCCGGTGGCGCGGACGGCGCTGTCGATGGGGTTGACCTTTAAGTAGTTGCCGATGCACCAGGCGTTGGAGGAGGCCCGCTCGGTATCCACCAGCCGCAGGCCGCCTTTGGCGCCGGCCTTCAGGTACTCCCTGTCGGAGCCCTTCTCCTTTAAGGAGACCAGCTCGCCGCTGCCCGAGGCAAATTCCGCCCGGATGAATTCGTTCTCCAGCACAAAATTCTGAAAATCATTCTGATTGGTGCGGTGATTGCCCTGATAGTAGAGGGGGTAGTCGCCTTCAAGTTCGCCCTCGTCCAGTACCACGGTGGTGTGGCCGTAGGGGGCGACCTCCACATAGACTAAGAAGCGGAAATACTTGTGATCCCAGTAGGTCTGCAGGCGACCGTCCAGCTTCTGGAAGAGCAGGGGAGTGCCCTCGGCGTCGGTGA
>CAZGQH010000064.1:0-7544 GCA_964527575.1 uncultured Lachnospiraceae bacterium | reverse complement strand
ACACCTTTTTGCCCGACTTATCGATGGCACTGTCGTAATACATGCCGGGGGAACGCACGATCTGCGAAACCACCACACGTTCGGCACCATTGATAATGAAGGTACCGTTGTCGGTCATCAGGGGGAAATCTCCCATAAAGATTTCCTTCTCCTTGACCTCCTGAGTCTCCTTGTTAAAGAGACGAACGGTCACACGCAAAGGGGCGGCGAAGTTCACATCCCGCTCCTTGCACTCCTCCTCGGGGTACTTGGGCGCCTTCTCATCGATCTTGTAATCCACAAACTCGATGTGAAGATTGCCGGAATAGTCCACGATCGGCGAAACATCGCTGAGCACCTCCCGAAGGCCTTCCTCGATGAACCAGCGGTACGACTTCTTCTGGATGTCGAGAAGGTTGGGAACCTCAAGAGCCTCGTCGATCTTGGCAAAGCTCATGCGCTGCTGGGTGCCGAGCATCACCGGCTTGACCGATAATTTTGCCATGTTCAATCCTCCGTTTTCGGCAAATAAATAGACCATACCCCAAAAACGCCCCAATGTAATTCACAAATAATTTACAATTTGCCTTTCTCACGGCATGCTGGTTACAGCCGGTATTTTGAAAGACAAACCGTCGATTCTGTGAAGAACGGCGCGAAATCGGAATATGACCTTTACTTTGCTCTGTTATTTTCCTCGGATACTTCCCTCTTCTGCCGAAAAAAGGGGACATATGCCCCTGGGAGCGCCGTAAAAAACGGTTATCCCCCGCGGTACCGACGGCACCGTTTTCGGGAACAAAAGAGAAGAAAAGCCACATAACGGCATTTTATCCGATTATAAGTGTACTCAACTATAACACAGAAAGGAGGACTTGTCAAGAGTTTTTCTGGAATTTTTGAAAAAAATATCAAAAAGGGCTTGCTTTTTCTCCCCAAACATGCTATTATAGAGAAGTATCTGAATTGATCCTTTGAACAAGGAGGTGGAAATTTTGGCAAACGAAAAGAAGAAGCTCGATTCCGCGCAGAAGAGAGTCCTGACGTCCAAGACCAAGAATCTGAGAAACAGAATGTTCAAGTCTGCTTTCCGGACGCTGGTCAAGAAATACGAGACCACTGTCGCCAGCGGAGACAAGACCGCTGCCGCCGCTCTTTACACGCTGGTCGTCAAGAAGACCGATCAGGCAGCCGCTAAGGGTATTATTCATCCGAATAATGCGGCGAGAAAGAAGAGCCGTTTCACAACCATGCTCAACGCCATGGCCTAAGGTGAAAAACCGAACAGACCGACGGAAATCCGTCGGTCTGTTTTTTTATTTGTTTTTCTGTCCTGCCGCATCCGAAAAAACACCTGCTGCGACTGTTTTTTTGAACGAATGCTGTTTCTCCTTCCCGGTTCCCTGTCATTTTCTCGTCCCATCACTACGAGAATAGGAACGACAGATAAGCAGAAAGCGAGAGAGAACCCGGCCATCAATGAGAGCTTTTCCATCGTAATGATATCGCGCCCGTGCTGTTGCCGCACTGAAAAATTCCGCCCAACCGGTTATTTCAGTCGTCTTATGATTCACTCTGCTTCTTTCGTAGACTAAAAATTATTGTCACATTTCTCCCGATAATAATCTCGCAATGTGATCCCCTGAAAATCGCTTGCGCAGTAAGCAAACAGTTTATTCAGGCAGGAATACAGGTTTTCGATGCTCTCTTTTGTTCGGAATGTCGGACTTCCGCCCGGCATAAGCTCCGACGAATGTAACATGAACATAATATAGTCGGAATCCGATTTTCTGATTTTGTCCACCAGCTTTATCATCGCCTTATCGTTTCGCCCATCCGGACGAAGCCAAAGGTTGGTTCCGCGCACCGAACGATACATGCCTCCCATAAAATTTCTCAGAGTTAAATTTTCCGAAAAAACCGGACTGTGTGTTTTTCTGACGGTAACCGGGACTTCTAATATCCTTCCGCTGTCGCATGGAACCCAATGCGGCTCTTCCCTGCTCTTCGTATAATCGCTGCCTTTTGCCCCGGCGGTTGCGCCGACGGAACTCGCCCAATCGATATGCGGCGTTACCGAGCAATCGACTTTATATCCATATTGAATCAGCAAATCGAAATACCGTCCATCCGTAGCCCATCTTCCCGCCCTGTGTGAAACAGGGGTGATTCCGACTTGTTTAATCGCTTCGGTCATGACGGCAATCTTTTCTTCCATCATGTCTTTCGGATACTCAATCAAATAGGGCGCACCCAGCTGCACTACCTCGAGTTCATATGCGGGAGGCGTATTCCAGGCATGCAAATGCATACCCAGCTCCCCCGCATGATCCTGTTCGACTTTCGCTATAAACTCCAAATAATTCGGATCCTGGATGATTTCATAATTGGTAAGATATACAGGCTTAAAACCGTATTGATTGCATAAAGCCTGAAAACGCGGCAAATATTTTACGTTATTTGTAGTAATACGGTCGCCCGGCTTCCATTCCCAAAGGTTGTCCCCTTCGGTATCAATCGTGATGATAAATTTTTTCAAGCTCTTCCCTCAATATTTTTACTTGTGCAAAATTTTGCGATAAATTGCAGCTAACTTTGCTTTTAAGGATATATCGATCGCGATGTTAAAATAATCAATCGGAGTACCGCCAAAACCCATCTTGAATTTATCGATACCACCCGGCTCCTCGAACGACATAACCCCGCCCCAATCGTATGTTGTAATCCCCTTTGCTTTCATATATTGCATATCATAAAAATGCAGTGCCCGATTGGCGCGCCCAATTGCGTTTTTCATAGCGTTATCCGCCACTCTGAATTCCGAACAGGAATATAAAAGACGGCAGAAACAATCGCATTCACCCGGCTTAACCGATTTTCAAAAGCCGCTTGGCGTTTTCGGTCGTCATCTCCACAAAAGCCTCGTAGTCTTCCCCGCGCAGCTCGGCTGCCCGAGCGGCCGTATACTTCACATAGCCCGAGTGGTTAACCTTTCCCCGCATGGGCACCGGGGAGAGATAGGGGCAGTCGGTCTCCACGAGAATTCGGTCGGCAGGCACCGCCTTCACCACCTCCAGAAGGCGGCTGGCGTTCTTGAAGGTGATCACCCCCGAGAAGGAAATATACCAGCCCCGCCGCCAGAGCTCCCGTGCCATTTCCACACTGCCTGAAAAGGAGTGGAGAACGCCGGTCACATCGGGATGGCAAAGAAGGGTTTCCAGCGTCGCGCCATGCGCTTCCCGGTCGTGGACGATCACCGGAAGCCCCAGCCGCCCGGCCAGTGCCAGCTGTTCTTCAAAAAAATACTGCTGCACTTCCCGGGAGGGATTGTCCTCCCAGTAGTAGTCGAGCCCGATTTCTCCGATGGCCTTCACCTTGGGAGCGGCCGCCAGCTTCTCAATTTCACGGATGGCGCCTTCGGCGTCCGCAAAGCCCCCGCAGTTTTCGGGATGAATACCCACGGCGGCATAGTAGCCCGGAAAGCGGGATGCCATGTCGATCTGAAGGGCGCTGGTCGCAAGGTCCACCGAGGCTCCCAGAATATAGTCCACCTCACTCTCAAAAAGCGAGGCGATCAGCGCCTCCCGAGAGGGGTAGCCAAGAGTATCGAATTTTTCGTCGTCATAATGGGTGTGGGTATCAAAAAGCTTCATTCCGTTTCTTCCTTTTCTAAAACCAACCGGGAACCTTCAGCATACCCGGTCCGGTAGCTCCCTCCAAGGAAAGCTTCCGACAAAACCCTCCCCGAGATCTCATCCCTCCCCGGCCTCCCGCCGGGCGAGCTTGTCCAAAAGGGCAGTAAAATAGGGGGGCAGCTCGCTTTCAAAGAAGAGTTCTTCCCGGCTGCGGGGGTGAACAAAGCCGATGGTGCGGGCGTGCAAACACTGCCCGGCCACCAGCGAAGCATTCTGTTCCTCGAAGCGGGTGCGTCCCCCACCGTAGAGACTGTCCCCGAAAAGGGGGTGTCCTATATAGGAAAGGTGTACCCGGATCTGCTGGGTGCGTCCAGTCTCCAACCGACAGCGGAGGTGGGTATAGGCGCCGTAGCGGCCCAGCACCTCCCAGTGGGTGATCGCCTCCCGTCCGCCGGTCACCACCGCCATGCGCTTGCGATCCACCGGATGGCGGGCAATCGGTGCCTCCACTTTTCCCTTCTCCTCCCGGAAACCGCCGTTGACAATCGCCTCGTAGGAGCGGAGAAAGGAGTGGACGCGGATCTGTTCCGACAGCTCTCTGTGGGCGAAATCGTTCTTAGCCACAATTAAAAGTCCGCTGGTGTCCTTGTCGATGCGGTGAACGATGCCGGGGCGAACCACCCCGTTGATTCCCGAAAGAGCGCCCTTGCAATGATACAGCAGCGCGTTGACCAGCGTGCCGGTGTAATTGCCGGGAGCGGGATGCACCACCATGCCCTTTGGCTTATTGACCACCAGAAGATCCTCGTCCTCATAGACGATCGCCAACGGGATATTCTCCGCCTCCACCGAAAGAGGCTCGGGCTCGGGCAGGATCACCTCCACCGCATCCCCCTCTCGCAAGAGATAGTTCTTCGGCACGGCGCCGCCGTTGACGGTGACCGCGCCTTTTTCCATATATTTTTGAATGGCGGAGCGAGTCAGTTCCTCTCGCTCCGCCACAAAACGATCGATCCGCATGCCGATCTCGTCTTTTGTCGGTATATGCAGCATAGGGCCTCCTCAGCCGTCTTTACAGCCAGTCCTGATCGCCGGTATCGGCACCGTCGGAATCCTCAGAATCCTCGGCGTCCTCGATATCCTCGATATCCTCGCCGGCACCCTCCGACCGGTCTTTTTCCGCATCAGCAATATCCGCGTCCTCGCCGGTCTTTTCCAGAGGAGTACCCTCCTCAACGGCATAGGGCTCCGCAGGGCTCACCCCGTCCAGTGCGGCCAGTTCCCCGGTCTGCTCCCCGTCGGGATCGAGCCGATCTCCCGCCAGAAGCTCGTCATAGGCAGCCGGATTCTTTTTATAGCGATACTCCTGAATAAGCTCGATCACCAGATGGATCAGCACAAGTCCCGCCCCTACGCAGACCGCCACATCGGCCAGATTGAAAATCCATTTCCAGAAAGGAAAGAGATAAAAATCCAGAAAATCGGTGACCACGTACTGACCGGCGGCGTTCTGGTTGAAGAGCCGCTCGTACATATTGCCGATGCCGCCCCCCACAATCAGCGAGAGTGCCACGCCAAGAAGGCGGCTCAGTGTCGCACGGTTCCGCCAGACAAAGACCACAATCGCCGCCAGCGCTACGGTGGACAGAACCATGAAGACCCAGCGGTTGTTGGCAAAGCTGCCCATGGCCGCCCCGGGATTTTCCACATAGGTAAAGCGGAAAACTCCGGGGATGATGTCGATCGAACCGCTTGCCAGCGTCTCGCTGATCTTGGCAAAATGCTTGGTGAGAAGGTCGAGAAAGACCACAAAAACGGTCAGGGCCAGATAGAAAATCAGGTTCATGGATTAAAGATTCTTCTTGCAGCGACGGCAGACGCGGCCCTCGCCGTCCTCAGTAATATCGGTAGTGAACATCCAGCAGCGCTCACACTTCTCGCCGTCGGCAGGCTCCACCAGCACCGCCAGAGAAGCGCTCTCACCGAAGAAGGCACCCGCCGGGGCCTCGGCGTCCGAAAGTGTCACGGCCGAAACAATGGAAATCGTAGCCAGCTCCTCCCGGAAAGAATCGAGCAGCGCATAATTTTCACCGGTAGCGTACAGAGTGAGCTTCGCATCGAGGGACTTGCCGATCTTCTTCTCGGCGCGGGCAAGCTCCAGCGCCTTCATGATATCCTCACGGAGAAGGAAGAGCTTGTTATAGCGCTCCTCGATCTCGGGGAATGCCAGTGCGTCGTCGGGCTTCGGCATGTCGTTCAGCATCACATGACGGGGATCCTCCCCGGCAGCATGAGGCATGATCTCCCAGATCTCATTGGCGGTATAGGAAAGGATCGGAGCAAGAATACGGGTCAGGGCCGAGAGAATGAGGAAGAGGGCGCTCTGCGCGCTTCTTCTGGCAAAAGAATCCTTCTTCTCCACATAGACCCGATCCTTGGTGATGTCGATATAGAGCTTCGACATGTCGGTGGTGCAGAAATTGGTGACCGCATGGGTGACGATATGGAAATCGTAGCTTCCGTAAGCCTTTTCCGCCAGCGCCACCAGCCGGTTCAGCCGAGCGAGCGCCCACTTGTCGAGGGGCAGCATGTCGGCAGGCGAAACCATATCCCGATCGGGATCGAAGTCGCTTCCCTTGTCGCCGATATTGGCGAGGATGATGCGGGCTGTATTGCGGATCTTGCGGTAGACCTCGGAGAGCTGACTGAAAATGGCGTCCGATACCCGGACATCCGCCCGATAGTCACTGGAGGCCACCCAGAGGCGCACCAGATCGGCGCCGTATTTCTTAATCATGTCCTCGGGCAGGATGGTGTTTCCGAGCGACTTGTGCATTGCCTTGCCTTCACCGTCTACCGTCCAGCCGTGAGTCAGAACCGCCTTATAAGGCGCGCCCTCCCCCTTCGCCGCCACGGCGGTAAGAAGCGAGGACTGGAACCAGCCGCGATACTGGTCGCCGCCCTCTAAATAGAGATCGGCGGGGAATTTCTGTCCCTTGTCGGGAGAGAGCACCACAAAATGGGAGGAGCCGGAGTCAAACCAGCCGTCCAGAGTATCGGTCTCCTTGGTGAAGTGGACCCCGCCGCAGAAGGGGCAGCGATAGCCTTCGGGGAGAAGCTCTTCCGTCTCTTTCTGATACCAGGCGTTGCTTCCCTCTTTGGCAAAGATTTTGGAGATTTTTTCGATGGTCTCGGAGGTGCAGACCGGCTTGCGGCAGTCCTCACAGTAAAAGACCGGAATGGGCAGACCCCAATGGCGCTGGCGGGAGATGCACCAGTCGGCGCGCTCGCGAATCATCTGAATGATCCGCTCGCCGCCCCAGGCGGGCATCCATTCCACCGCTTCGCAGGCCTTGACCGCCTCTTCCTTGAAGGCATCCACCGAGCAGAACCACTGGGGAGTAGCCCGGAAGATGATGGGATGCTTGCAGCGCCAGCAGTGAGGATAGGAGTGGGTGAACTCCTCCGAGGCAAAGAGTGCCCCGCTTTCCCGCATGTCAGAAAGAATCGCCTCGTTGGATTCCTCATAGTAAAGTCCGGCAAACTTGCCCGCATCGGCGGTCTGGTAGCCTTTGTCGTCCACCGGAACGATGATGTCCATATTGTAGCGCCGGCAGGTCTGATAGTCGTCGGCGCCGAAGCCCGGCGCGGTATGCACGCAGCCCGTACCGGAGTCCATCGTGACGTAGTCGGCCAGCACCAGACGGGACGTCTTGGGCAAAAACGGATGCTCTGCCAGCATGTTTTCAAAGAACGCGCCCTCATGGCGTTCGACGATCTCATAACTGTCAAAGCCGCCCACGCGCATGACCTTTTCGGTCAGCGCCTCGGCCATGATATACATCTCACCGTTCGGCGCCTTCACGATGACGTACGGCTCGTTGGGGTTCAGGCAGATGGCAAGGTTGCCCGGCAGTGTCCAGATGGTCG
>CAZGQH010000063.1:0-7559 GCA_964527575.1 uncultured Lachnospiraceae bacterium | reverse complement strand
GGTATCGAAAATGACCTTGTCGGTGAGATGTCCCTTGCCGGTCATGGCCAGAGAGCCAAACAGTGTCACTTTGAAAAAGTCCGCCTCAGGATAACGCTCCCGCATAGCCAGACAGGCACGCTCCGGCCCCATGGTATGGGAAGAGGAAGGTCCCCGACCGATTTTATAGAGTTCCCGCAGTGATTGCATGAAAACTACCTCGCTTGCTCATATAATCTATGTTCATCCGATAATAGCATATTCCGTTATATTTGTCAAGCATTTGGGGCAGAGTTTTCATGCTTTTCGGCCAGATAGTCGCTGGCACAGCGTTTCAGGTCATCCATATCCTCTTTGCTAAGAAAGGCGTAAAACAGACAGTCCCCATAGCGAAAGACTTCTCCCTGTTCCAGCTTTTCCGCCTCCTCGGGATTGTAGCTCCGCAGCCACTCCCGCTTGCCCTCCTTGCTCTCGGCGAGATAGTCATTCAGCATTTTCTGAAGACGGTCGGCCTCGCCTTCTTTGGCGAGAAAAAATCCCACCTCGTCGATGCTTGCTCCACCGGTGGCGACAAGAACCTCGCCCTCTTCATATTCCGTCTCTTCAATTCCCAGAGAAAAAGCAATTTCTTCCGGAAGAAGGCGGGCAAGACGGGTATTTTCCAGACGGTCTTTCATACGTGTTACCACAGGCGCCAGCGTATCGGGACGGCTATAGTGTACCTCCTTGGCCGAACAGGAGGCAAGAAGAAGGACGAGAAGCAGGAGAAGGGCGAGTGTTTTTTTCATGAGAGAAGCTCCTTTCATTATTCGGCGGCGGCTTGGCCGCTGTGCGCGATGCGATCGATATTTTTCAAAACGGCATTAAAGCCCTGCGTATTGAGGTGAAGTCCGTCTCCGTTCTGATAGGCGAGCGGAAGGCAACCCCGTTCATCCTTTAAGGCCGAAGCGCTGTCGAGGTAAAAAAGGCCTCTTTTTTCGGCAATCTTCTGAATCCAGCTGTTGAGCCGGTCGATCTTATCGTTGGTAAAACCGGTAAGTCTGCCTCCGATATTGGAGGCGGTAGGATAGACCGAGTGCAGAAGAATCGTGGTATCGGGCGAAGCCTCTTCGACAAGATCGATCATCTTCTCATAGTAACGGCTGAAGTTCTCCTCGTTCCATTGACAAAGGCCGTTGATTCCCACTGTCAGAAGAAGATACTCGGGCCGATATGTCCGCGCAGCCTCGGAAAGGGTCATTTTCTGATCCTCCGACAGGGCAATCTCGGCGGTGAAAAGATTGCCCAGATAGAAGGTTCTTTCTTGGGGAACCCAGATCTGCGAAGCCTTAAGCGTATAATAATTTTTTTCGTAGACGCCGGTGTTATTCAGATTGTAGCGAAAAAAACCGTAGGTAGTGGAATCGCCGAAAAATACCAGTCGATCGAGAAGATCTTCCGGCAGGGGCTCGGCCGTCGAAATCGCTGCCGCTTCCCGTGTATTTTCCTGAAAATTGCCGGCCGGCAGCCTGACGGCGGGAGAAAAACACCAGAGAAGGAAGGGAATTGTAAGGAAAAGAAGAGCTTTTTTCATGGATATCTTCCGCTTTTGTGTGATACTTGTTCCTCTTCAGCATTCCCGTAAATTATAATTTTATGTTTCGCGATTCACCGCGAAAGAGTTTTTTTATTTTTATTTGACAAAAGGCGGAAAAAAAGGTATAATGCCAAAAGGAATACAAAATGGGAGCCATCTATGATTGCAATCAGCTGTGAAAACCTATCCCTTTCCTTTGGGACCGATATCTTGTTTGAAAATCTTGCTTTCTCACTGAACGAAGGAGACAAGCTGGGAATCGTAGGGGTCAACGGAGCGGGAAAATCCACGCTTTTCAAAATGATCGCCGGCCTCTGCGAGCCTGACACGGGAAGCGTCTATCTTTCCCGGGACAAGACGGTGGGCTACCTCTCCCAGAATCCCGATTTTGAAAGCGAAAACACAGTGCTTGGCGAAATGCTCGATGCCTTTCGGGACCTGATGGCAGAAGAGGAAGAGCTGGAAAATCTGCGGAAGGCAGCTGAGTCCGGCGATCTCGACGCGGCTATGAAGTATCCGGGCCGTCAGGAGCGCTTCATCGAGCGCGGGGGATTGGAGTATCGCGCCCGAAGCCGGTCGGTGCTGGCCAACCTCGGCTTCGGAGAGAGCTATCACAACCTGCCCATCGCTTCGCTGTCCGGGGGCCAGAAGACCCGGATCGCACTGGCAAGACTGCTTCTCACCGAACCGGACATTATTTTGCTGGACGAACCCACCAACCATCTCGACATCGAAAATATCGAATGGCTGGAGAAGTTCATTGCCCAATCGAAAAAGACGATTCTGATCATCTCCCACGACCGCTATTTTCTCTGTCGCACCACCACCAAGACCTTTGAGATCGAGAACCGGCACGGCAAGCTTTACGAAGGAAACTACGATACCTACATCGCCAAGAAGAAAAAAGAACGGGAAGTGCAGGCACACCAATACAAGAATCAACAAAAAGAGATCGCCCGCTTGGAAGCTCATATTGAGCAGCAGCGGCGCTGGGGCAGGGAAAAAAATATCATCAAGGCCGAGAGCAGCCAGAAGCGCCTCGATCGGATGGAAAAGATCGCCGCTCCCGAAAAAGATCCGCAGAACATCCGCTTCCAGTTTGAAGCGGCAGAGGAGAGCGGAAACGATGTACTCGACACCCGTGCCCTCGGTAAGTGCTACCCCGTCAAGACGCTCTTTGAGAACTTCACCTTCTCTCTCAAAAAGAACGACCGGGCGGTTATCATCGGCCCGAACGGCTGCGGCAAGTCCACGCTCTTGAAGATTCTTTACGGCACCGTTCCGCCCTCTGCGGGGACGGTTCAGTACGGCTATCATGTGCGGGTGGGTTATTACGATCAGGAGCATCATAATCTCTCCGACTCCGGCCGGGTGATCGACGAACTCTGGGATGAATTTGACCGGCTTTCTGAGACGAAAATCCGCAGCACACTGGCACTTTTTCTCTTCAAGGGAGAAGATGTCTACAAGGAGATTTCGATCTTAAGCGGCGGAGAAAAGGCCCGCCTCTCTCTCGCCAAACTCATGCTCTCCAAGGTAAACTTTCTGATTCTGGATGAACCGACCAACCATCTGGACATCGCCTCCCGAGAGGTATTGGAAGATGCGCTTTCGGTCTTTGAGGGAACGATTTTGGCCGTCAGCCACGACCGTTATTTTATTGACAAGCTCTCAACCCGGATCCTTGCCTTTGAGGGAACGACCGTACAGGATTTTGACGGAAACTATCAGGAATATCTCGCCTACCGGGAGAATGAGCGGAACAGAAAGGCCGGCGCAACGCCCGCCGCCGCTCCCGCACCGGCAGCGGTCACCGATTCGAAAGCGCAGTATCTCGCCGCCAAACAGGCGGCGGCCGACCGACGCAAAGCGGAACGGCGGCTTGAAAAGCTGAAAAAGGATATCCCCGCCTACGAAAAGGAACTGGAGGACAACACCCTGGAATGCGAGACCACGGCGGCACTCGACCATGTCCGCCTCTCTGAACTCTACGAGCGAAATGCTTTTTTGGAGGAGACACTTCTCACCCTGTGGGAGGAGCTTGACCGTCTCAAGGAAGAATTGGGCGAAACCTAACCTTTTTTACCGGAGAAACAAGACATAGAACCGAAAGAGCAAGCATAAGATTGGATCATAGACGAGACAGGCAGTTGAAAAGACTGCGGAAAGGTTTGGCGTTCTATGAAAAAAATCAAAATGCTTGCTCTTTTTTTAGCGGTGTTTCTCGGCATTTCGGCAGTACCGATGGTATCCCATGCCGAAATCGAGCTGGAAGCGCCCAGTGTGCTTCTCATGGAGGCGAGCACCGGGCAGGTGCTCTTTGAACAAAATGCCGACGAAATGCGGCACCCCGCCTCGGTAACCAAGGTCATGACGCTGCTTCTCACCTTCGAGGCCATCGACTCGGGCAAGATCAAAATGACCGACATGGTCACGGTCAGCGACCGGGCGGCCAGTATGGGGGGCTCGCAGGTCTATCTTGAAGTGGGCGAACAACTGAGTGTGGAGGATATGATCAAGTCGGTGGTCATCTGCTCGGCCAACGATGCGGCAGTGGCGCTGGCCGAATTTGTAGAGGGCAGCGAAAGCGCATTCGTCGAAAAAATGAATGCCAAGGCCCTTGCGCTTGGCATGAAAAACACCCACTTTGACAACACCAACGGACTGGATGACACCGTAGAGACTCATCTGACCTCGGCGCGGGATATCGCGCTGATGTCCCGGGAGCTGATCGACAAGCACCCGACTGTGCTGAACTATACCACCATCTGGCAGGATACCATCCGGAACGGAGAATTCACCCTGACCAACACCAACAAGCTGGTTCGCTTCTACAACGGGGCAAACGGCCTGAAGACCGGCTTTACCTCCAAATCGGGCTACTGCATCTCCGCCACAGCCAAGCGTAACGGCCTGCAGCTGATCGCCGTCATCATGGGGGCGGAAACCTCGGACAAACGCAATGTCACCGCCAAGCGGCTCTTTGACTATGGCTTTGCCAACTATGCCTATGTGGAGTGGGAAGCGCCGGAAGATCTCTCTTTCCGGGTGACGGGCGGAGTTAAGGCCGAATCTATCGGAACCGCATCTTCCTTCGGCAAGGTAGTTCCCAAGGGCAAGGAAGCCGGCGTAACAAGCCGTACCGAGCTTGCGGAAAAGATTGCGGCACCCATTAAAAAAGGGGATGTCCTGGGAAAAGTGATCTATCTGTCCGGCGAAGAAGTCTTAGGCGAACGGGATATTGTCGCATCGGAAGATGTCGATAAAATGACCTTTTTTGAGCTTCTGAAGCGGGTAGTGGGAAAGTATTTTCTTTTCGGATAATTTTTCCTTTCAAAACCCTTGCGTTTTCCGCTCTTTTGTAGTATCATAAATTCAGAAAGACTCCCTGATACCCTGCGGGGGATAAACAAAGAGGAAGGTTGACGAATTATGACGCTCAGAGTAAACGATCGCTATCTGAAAAATTTTGTCTCCGAGGAGGATTATAAAAAAATCGCGCCGACGATTGCCGAAGCTCACCGCCTGCTCACCGAAAAAAACGGGGCAGGAAATGATTTTCTCGGCTGGGTCTCGCTTCCCGATGACTATGACCGGGAGGAAGTCGCCCGCATCAAGAAAGCGGCGGAAAAAATCCGGAAAAGCTGCGATGTCTTCGTGGCCATCGGCATCGGCGGCTCTTACCTCGGCGCCCGCGCCGCCATTGAATTCTGCAAGGGAACCCGCTACAACAGCCTGAAACAGGGCACTCCTGCGGTCTATTTTTCCGGAAACGACATCTCGGCCTCTAACCTAACGGAACTTTTAGAGATCTGCCGGGATCAGGATGTCTGCATCAATGTGATTTCCAAATCGGGAACCACTACCGAACCCGCCATCGCTTTCCGGGTCTTCCGTGAACTGTTGGAGAAAAAATACGGCGAAAAGGGAGCGGCCGAGCGGATCTTCGTGACCACCGACCGGGCGAGGGGCAAGCTGAAGGAGCTGGCCGACGCAAAGGGCTATGAAACCTTTGTGGTTCCGGATGACGTTGGCGGCCGTTTCTCGGTGCTGACGCCGGTGGGACTTCTCCCCATTGCCGTGGCAGGAATCGATATCGACGATATGCTGAAGGGTGCCTCCACCGCAAGAGCAGCCTACACCGCCTGCGACCTTGAAAAGAACGATGCCTACAAGTATGCGGCCATCCGCAATATCCTCCTTGGAAAAGGCAAAAGCGTGGAAATTTTCGCCACCTACGAGAGCTCGCTGTCTATGACCGCCGAGTGGTGGAAGCAGCTCTACGGCGAAAGCGAGGGCAAGGACAACAAAGGTATTTTCCCCGCCTCGGCAACCTTTACCACCGATTTGCATTCTCTCGGACAGTTCATTCAGCAGGGAAGCCGGATTTTCTTTGAGACCGTCCTGGATCTTAAGAATTCCTCCGACAGCCTGGAAATCCCCTTTGACGAGTCAAACTCCGACGGACTGAATTTCCTTGCCGGCAAGGATTTACACTACGTGAACCGCACAGCCTTTACCGCAACCGCCATGGCGCATGTGGACGGCGGTGTCCCCAATATCGTACTGGAGCTGGAACGGCGGGGCGCTTTTGAGTTCGGCTATTTGGTCTATTTCTTTGAACTGGCCTGCGCCATCTCAGGCTACACTTTGGGCGTCAATCCCTTCGATCAGCCGGGGGTGGAAGCCTATAAGAAAAACATGTTTGCGCTCCTCGGCAAGCCCGGAGAAGAGCATGAAAAGCTTCGTGTCGAACTTGCCAAAAAAATCTAAGGTAATTTAGTTATTTTAACTATTGCATTGCCGGAATTTTTATACTATAATGGAGAAAAGATCCGAAGGGAGATTCAAAACTATGGTTAAGATTATCGTTGGACTGAAAGGCTCCGGAAAAACCAAGACTCTCATCGACATGGCCAATACGGCGGGGGAAACCAGCAAAGGCTCGGTCGTCTGTATTGAAAAGGGAAATATTCTTCTCCATGAAATCAAGTACTTTGTCCGTTTGGTCGACGTGGACGAATATGACATTACCACGGCAAACTCGCTGTACGGTTTCATATGCGGCATCTGTGCCAGCAATCACGACATCACCGACATTTTTATTGACAGCACACTAAAAATCTGCGCCGGCGATGTGGCACTCTTCGCTCAGTTTGTGGAGGAAGCTGACCGTTTTGTCGCTTCGAAAAATGTGAATATTGTCCTGACCGCCTCGATGAAGTACGAAGACCTTCCTGACAATCTGAAGAAATTCGTAGCTGAGTCTTAAATCCTGTTCCTATCGGCTTTTATGGCAGCGGGCAGACCGTATAAACGGTCTGCCCGCTTTTTTATTCAGGTAAAGCTGTCATAGAGCGTTTGAATGGCCTTTTTGAATTCGCTGTCCATCACGCCGAGAATGATGCTGATCTCATCCGCCCCCTGTTCGATCATACGAATATTGATGCCTGCCTCCCCTAACTTTTTGAAAAGCCGGCCGGCCATGCCGGCGCCTGAAACCATTCGCCGCCCTACCACCGCGATCAGGCTGACTCCCTCCACCACACGAATATCGTCCGGGGCGCAGTTTCTCTCGATATCTGCCAGCAACGTGTGAAGTGAGTGGGAAATGGCCTCCGAGGCAATAACCAGCGAAAAGCAATCGATGCTGCAAGGGATATGCTCCACCAGGAGGCGATAGCGCTCGGTGATCTCCAAAACCCGCCGGAGATAAGCGGGATCCTCGGTCATATGCCTCTTATAAACCGTTAAAATGGTATAGTGCTTTTTTCCTGCAATGCCGGTGATAAAGCGGCTTTTTTCTTCCTCGCTCTCCTCTTCAAAAGCCTCCCGGATCAGGGTACCCGGCTCCTCCGGCCGGTTGGTATTGCGGATATAGAGCGGAATATTGGCCGAACGGACAGGAAAGACCGTGTCCTCGTGCAGCACATCCGCCCCCATATAGGAGAGCTCGCGAAGCTCGTGAAAGGTGATCCGCTCGATTGGGCGAGGATTTTGGACG
>CAZGQH010000062.1:0-7637 GCA_964527575.1 uncultured Lachnospiraceae bacterium | reverse complement strand
ATCAGGACCCTTTTTCTTTCCATACCGAAAAAAGAAGCTATTCCGAAGGCAGTCTTGTTCTGCAAGATTGCCGGATCGGCGAAAAGGACTTTGCCGGCGAGGAAACTCTCTACGAAAACGGAAAGCCCCGTTGGGCCATGAATTATCTCTGCCGTAGGAATGAAGAAAACACCGACGCACTGGCCGAAATTTTGAAACAGGCCCTCACCCGGACAGACAAAGAAAAGCCCTATCGCGGCCCTGCGGAATACCGGGCCGGGGGCTATGTCTATACCTGCAACACAAGCGGCGGGCACGACTGGTTTTACGGTTACGAGTGGATCACCTTCGGAGGCCAGCCAGTTTACGAATACGCCTTCCACGGAGGGAGCATTGGCTGAAATCAGCCAATGCTCCCTTTGCTTTTTCCGTCGGCCGATTCTCAGCCAATGACCCGCAGGCGGATGACCCCATCCAAGGAAGACAGCTTTTCCAAGAGTCCGTCCGGCAGCACCCGGCAGTCGAGATCGGCCAGGGTATAGGCCAGCTCCCCTTTGGAGCGGTTGGTCATATGAGCGATGTTGATACCGTCCCCGGCGATCAGCTGCGACAGACCGGAGAGCAGCGCCGGCCGGTTGACATGAATCACACAGAGACGAAGCTCCCCGCTTTTGGGGGCAATCACCGTGGGAAGGTTCACGCTGTTTTTGATGCTGCCGGTCTCGAAATACCCGATCATCTCCTCGGCGGCAAGCTGCGCGCAGTTTTCCTCCGCCTCGGCAGTCGAAGCGCCTAAATGAGGAATCGTCAGAATGTTTTTCACGCCGATCAGCTCTTTCGTCGGAAAATCGGTGACGTAGCGCGCCACCTGACCCTCCTTGACTGCGGCAAGCAGGTCGCCCGTGACAACAAGTTCCGCGCGGGAGAGGTTTACAAGCCGCACCCCGCGCTTCATGGCAGCAAGTGCCTTTTTGTCGATCATTCCCTTTGTCTTCTCGGTAGCGGGAAGGTGCAGGGTGATGAAATCGCTCTTTTCGAAGACTTCCTCCAAAGAGGAGGCGCGCACCACCGATCGGGAGAGGTTCCAGGCCCCTTCTACCGAAAGGTGAGGATCATAGCCGATCACCTCCATGCCGAGAGCAGGTGAGGAAGCGGCGCTTGCCACCATGCCCCCGATTGCCCCCAGTCCGATGACGCCCAGCGTCTTTCCGTAAAGCTCGCTTCCGGCAAAGGCTCCTTTTCCCTTCTCCACCACCTTTTCTACCGCCTCGACAGCACCCTCCCCGTTCAGGGATGACGCCCAGGTGATTCCTTCGAAAAGCGGACGGGCGGCCAGCAGGAGAGCGGCCAGTGTCAGCTCCTTGACCCCATTGGCGTTAGCGCCCGGCGTGTTGAAGACCACAACGCCCATCTCGGACAGGCGATCCACCGGAATGTTGTTGACCCCTGCCCCAGCCCGCGCTACCGCCAAGAGATTTTCGTCAAAGGACATCGTTTTCATATCGGCGCTGCGAACCAGAATTCCATCGGGCGAAGGACAGTCTTTCGTCAGAAAGTAGCGGCGAGAATCAAAGAGCGCAAGACCCTTTTCGGATATATTGTTCATCAGCAAAATCTGCTTCATGCTATTCTCTCTTTCTTATATGTCAGTAATTATTGCCGGAAACTCACGCCGGGGCTTTGGGATTTTCTTTGGCAAAACGCTCCATGAAATCCACCAAAGCTTCGACTCCCGCAAACGGCATGGCATTGTAGATCGAAGCGCGCATACCGCCCACCGAGCGATGCCCCTTCAGATTGACAAGACCGGCCTCCGCCGCCTCCGCCACAAATTTTGCATCGAGCGCTTTATCTCCGGTTTTGAAGGGAATGTTCATGAGCGACCGGACACTTTTTTCATTGGGATTCTGATAGTAGTCCTGCCGGTCGAGATAGTCGTAGACCAGACCGGCCTTTTTCTCATTAAAGAGCTTCATCTTCTCAAGGCCTCCCATCTCTTCCTCCAGCCAGCGAAGAACCAATCCCGCCATATAGATGCTGTAGCAAGGGGGCGTATTGAGCATCGAGCTGCTTTCGGCCATCTTCCGGTAGTCAAAAACCGAAGGACAGCGGGGCGAGGCACGACCCAAAAGGTCTTCCCGAACGATCACCACCGTCAGACCTGCCGGCGCCATATTCTTCTGCGCTCCCGCATAAAGAAGACCAAAGCGGCAAACATCGATCGGCTCCGAAAGGATGCAGGAGGAGATGTCTGCTACAAGCGGCGAGTCGCACTCGGGCAGATAGTCCCAGCGCGTGCCGTAAATGGTATTGTTGAGGCAGAGGTGAACATAGGCGGCGTCGGGACGGAAATCATCCCGGGACAGGCGGGGAATGTAGGTAAAATTCCGATCCTCCGAAGAGGCAGCTGCTTTTACATCGCCATATTTTTCCGCCTCTTTGAAGGCCTTCTTTGAAAATTCCCCGGTCAGAATATAATCCGCCTTGCCGTCCTCCGGCAAAAGATTCAGGGGAACTGCCGCGAATTGTCCGGTCGCACCGCCCTGCAGGAACAGGACCCGGTAGTTCTCCGGAATCGCCATTACCCTTCGCAGAGAGGCCTCACAGTCGGCTACTATTTTCTCAAAAATCGGGGATCGGTGGCTCATTTCAGTCACCGACATGCCGCTGCCCCGATAATCGGAAAATTCGGAAGCAGCTTTTGCCAGAACGCTTTTCGGAAGCATGGCAGGACCTGCTGAAAAATTATAAATCGTTTTCATGATTCTATCTCCCTCAAAAAATCGCCGTCCTGCCGTACAGTGTGTCCGAGAAGTGTTCTGTACCAATAGAACGGAAAAATATACCTCTCTCTGTAGTATGTACCGGTATGCAAGCACTCACCCATTCCGGATAAAATATCAACCAGAAAAGTTTCTTCAGGAATCGTCGCACACAAAAGTGCAAAACAGGACTTCTTCATTCTATGCCAACCATAAGAAAAGTGTGAAGCCCATCTATAATGTTATGCATGATAGCCGGGCTTCACACTGTCTGAATTATTTTTGTATGACAAAATGCCGCGGCAGGCCGTCCCGATAGCGCACCGGATACTCCCCGGCGATCAAGGGCTTCAGGTAACGCAGGCACTCGTCGGTGGGAAAATTGCCCTCTTTGTTGATGAATTCCCGCGGCACCTCCCGAATCTTATTGGCAATCTTCTGCACATCCACAGGACGGTAGGTCACGGTATAGGGATCATCGCTCCGCTCATAGCCGATCATACAGCCCGAAGCCGTGGAAGCAAGCACCACCGCCGCCCGGCCTACTCCGAAGGACTCCTCAATGTCGGCCGCCGCCAAGAGGTGAGCGGCACAGCGCTGAGGCAGATTCAGCTCCACCGAACGCACCTTGCAGCCGAAGCGCTCCTTGATAGCCATCTCCAGCGCTTTTGCGGTTCCCTGTAAATACCGATGACCGAACGCGTCGGCCGCACCGCTCTGGGTTCCCTCCCCCACATAGCGGCCGTCGGCAAAGCGGATTCCCTCCGACACCGCCACCACAAGATTGGGGCGCTTTTCAAAGGCTCTTTCCAGGTCGGAAAAAAAGCGCTCCCTATCAAAGGGTACCTCGGGTAGATAGACCAGATCGGGCGAAGTATCCGAGAGAAGCCGGGGCAGCGCCGCCGCCGCCGTCAGCCAGCCCGCATCCCGTCCCATGATCTCCACCACGGTCACCGCCTTTACGGTGTAAACCGCCGTATCCCGCAGAATCTCCAACATAGAAGTGGCGATATACTTGGCCGCCGAGCCGTAGCCCGGTGTATGGGAGGTACCCGAAAGGTCGTTGTCAATCGTCTTGGGCACGCCCACAAAAGCGATATCCGAAATTCCCTTTTCTTTCGCATAGGCCGAGAGCTTGGCCACCGTATCCATCGAATCGTTTCCGCCGATATAGAAAAAGAAGCCGATATTCTGCGCGTCAAAAAAGGCAAAGAGCTTTTTATATACCTCCTCACCCGCAGGATCGCCGGGGACAGGCAGCTTCTTCCGGCAGGAGCCGAGGGCCGCCGCCGGCGTCTGCTTCAGAAGCGCCAGTGCCTCCGGATCGGCAAGCTGTGCCGAAAGATCGACAAAGCGCCCCTCCAGTATACCCTCCACACCGTTGCAGGCACCGTAAATCTTTTCAATCGCATCCGATTCAAGAGCTCCCGCCACAACCCCTGCCAGCGTGGCGTTGATGGCAGCGGTGGGCCCTCCCGACTGGCCGACAATCGCATTCTTCTTCATAAAATCCCCCTTCTCCTACCGATTTTTTTCTATTATACCAGAAGTTACCCCGATAGTCAAGTCTTTTCTCTCTTTCTCTTTGGAAAAGTTTCCGGCAATTATCGCCAACATTTGGCGCGAAAAAAAGGAAATTATAATTTACAAAGCGGTATTTTTGTGGTATAAATATAAAATAAAGTTTGCGTCCCGTCCCGGAAGAGGCGGACACACAGCAAAACCGCGAGGAAGTTATGAAAACGATTGCTATTGTTGACGACGACATTACCATCGGAAATCTTCTCACCGAGCTCTTAGAAAAAGAGGGCTATCGGGTGATTCGCGCCTATTCCGGCACCGAAGCCCTGCTGCTCTTCGAAAATACCCATCCGGACCTGGTGCTTCTTGACTTAATGCTCCCCGGTCTTTCGGGCGAGGAAGTGCTGAAAAGCCTATCCGGCACTCCGGTCATCGTCGTCAGCGCCAAAATACAGATCGAAGACAAGGTCGGTCTTCTCCTCGCCGGAGCGGCCGACTATGTGACCAAACCCTTTCACACCAAAGAGCTGCTCGCCCGCATCGCCGTTCAGCTCCGCGGAGCCCCTTCCCGTCCGAACGACCTTCTGACGGCGGGGGAACTCTCTCTGAACACCGCATCCCACAGCGTCACCTTCCGAAAGACGCCTCTCAAGCTGACGAAAACCGAATTTGCCATCCTGAAGCTTCTCATGCAGAACGCCGGCCAGGTGATCGCCAAATCGGTGATCTTGGACCGCATATCCGAGGACACCCCCGACTGCACCGAATATTCCTTGAAGCAGCATATCAGCAACCTGCGGAAAAAACTCCGGGAAGTCTCGGGAGAGGATATAATCGAAGCGGTATGGGGCATCGGCTTCAAACTTTCCCTGCCGGAAATCTTGACGAAATCTTGACTCTTTTCTTGACCGCTGTCTTTACCTTTTGGGGATAGAATAGCGCCATCAAGCAAAAAGGAGACTGATTTTAATGGAATATGTTCTTACAACTCATTCCTTAACCAAACATTACCGGCAGACAAAAGCCCTGAACAGCCTGACCATGTCGATCCCCAAAGGGGCCATTTACGGCTTCGTCGGCAAAAACGGCTCGGGCAAAACAACCCTCATCCGTCTGATCTGCGGCCTGCAGCAGCCCACCGAGGGAAGCTACCGGCTCTACGGAATCGATTGCCGGGAAAAAGGGATTGTCAAGGCCCGCCGCCGGATGGGCGCCGTGGTGGAGACCCCCTCGATCTATCTCGACATGAACGCCGCCGACAATCTGAAGGAACAGTACCGGGTACTGGGGCTGCCCTCCTTCGAGGGCATTCCCGAGCTTCTCTCGCTGGTGGGACTTTCCGACACCGGAAAAAAGAAAGCGCGGAATTTTTCACTGGGCATGAAGCAGCGACTCGGCATCGCCATCGCTCTCTGCGGCGACCCGGATTTTCTGGTACTGGATGAACCGATCAACGGCCTTGATCCCCAGGGCATCGTGGAGATACGGGAACTGATTATCAAGCTCAACCGGGAGAGAGGGATCACGGTTCTGATCTCCAGCCACATCTTGGACGAGCTTTCCCGTCTTGCCACCCATTACGGATTCATCGACGGCGGCCGAATCGTCAAAGAACTGAGCGCCAAGGAGCTCGAGGACGCCTGCCGCAAATGCCTGCGGCTGACCGTATCGGATACGGCCGCCCTCGCCTTAGTGCTCGACAGCATGAAACTCGAATATAAAATCCTGTCGGAGAACGAGGCCGATATTTTCGCCCGGATCAACATCTCCCAGCTTGCCCTCGATCTTGCCCGAGTGGGCTGCGAAATCCGGTCGGTCAAAGAGCACGACGAGAGTCTCGAGGGCTTCTTTATCTCGCTGGTAGGAGGTGGCAAGCATGAATAAGCTTCTCTCTGCCGGCTTTGTCCGCCTTTGGCGGGATAAGGTCTTCTGGATCTGTACGGCGATTCTGTCTCTTATCGGAGGAATCATCCCGATTGTCGCATACAGCAACATGAGGCGCTACAACACCACCGCCTATATCGACTCCTCCTTTTTCGCCTATGCCCTCTTTACTCTCATCGCCGCATCGATTTTCATTCCCCTTTTCCTCGGCACCGATTACAGCAACGGCGCCATCCGCAACAAGATCACTGTGGGACATCGCCGGGACAGCATCTATCTCTCGAATCTCATTGTCGTCTTTACCGCCGGAATTCTCTTCTCATTGGCGTATTTAATCCCCTATCTTGCCATCGGCCTTCCGCTGCTCGGCTTTTTCCGCCTGAAGCTCTCGCTGGTCTTTTTTCTCATCCTCGGCACATTTGCCCTGCTTCTTGCCTGTACCGCTCTCTTCACCATGCTCTCCATGCTGAACCAGAGCCGGGCGATTGTAGCGGTGCTCTCTATCCTTCTCATCTTTCTTCTGATCTTCGTCGGCTCTTATATCCAATCTCTGCTCGATCAGCCGGAATACCATGAGATGCTTATCGCCACCGAAGAGGGTATGGATACGCTGAGAGAAAAAAATCCCCGTTATGTCAGCGGTGCCGCACGGAAATTCCTTGAATTTCTCACCGACTTCAACCCGGGCGGACAGGCGCTTCAGTATACTTCCATCCAGGTGGAGAAGCCCCTGCCTCTGATCCTTTACTCTCTTTTCATTGCCGCACTTTCCGCTTCTGCCGGCCTTTTCTTCTTCCGAAAAAAAGATCTGAAATAATTTATATCCGAAAATACATCCCGGACAGGAACAACGAAAGGAGGGGTGACATAGAATGCTCCCGTGGCTTATCATAACGGTGCTTGCCATTCTCTCCTTCGTGCTCCTTCTTCGTCTGCACGCCCTCCGCCGGGCGACCGACGAGATCCGCGAAACGATTGCGGAGATTCTCACGAAGGACACCAACATTCTTCTGTCGGTCTCCACCTCCGACAAAAAGATGCGCCACCTTGCCGCCGCCCTGAACCAAGAGCTCCGCGCCCTGCGAAAAGAGCGGAGACGGCTGCAAAACGGAGATCGGGAATTAAAAGAGGCGATCACCAACATCGCCCACGACCTGCGCACCCCGCTGACTGCGATCAGCGGCTATCTCGACCTGCTGGAGCAAGGTGAGGCCGCAGAAAACCCCGAAACCACCCGTTACCTTGCCATCATTCGGGAACGCTGCGAAGTCTTAAAAACACTGACCGAAGAGCTTTTCCGCTATTCGGTCATCACCCTTTCCTCCGAAAAGCTGCAGATCGAGCCGGTTTCGCTCAAAGGCGCCCTAGAGGAGAGTCTTGCGGGCTACTATGCCGCCCTCACCGGGGCCGGCATCATACCGGATATTACCCTTCCCGAAGAGGGGGTGACCCGGCTGCTCGACAAAGCGGCGCTACGCCGGATTTTCGGAA
>CAZGQH010000061.1:0-7725 GCA_964527575.1 uncultured Lachnospiraceae bacterium | reverse complement strand
ACCGAGCGGGCTGTGGGCGCTGAAGTGCTCGAAAGCCTGGTGCCTGCCCAGCAGGTGATCAAAATTGTCAACGAGGAGCTCTGCGCCATCATGGGCGGGGAGGTCTCCAAGCTGAATATTTCCCCCAAGCCCCCCACGGTGATTCTGATGGCCGGCCTTCAGGGCGCGGGCAAGACCACCCATGCTGGCAAGCTGGCGGGTCTGCTGAAAAAGCAGGGCAAGCGGCCGCTGCTGGTGGCCTGCGACGTCTACCGTCCCGCCGCGATCAAGCAGCTTCAGGTGGTGGGCGAAAAGCTCGATATCCCGGTCTTTACCATGGGAGACAAGACAAGTCCGGTGAAGATCGCCAAGGAAGGCGTCAAGCAGGCGATCAAGCAGGGCAACGATGTGGTCTTCATCGATACCGCCGGCCGGCTTCAGATCGACGAGGCCATGATGAAGGAGCTGGAGGAGATCAAGAAGGCGGTGGAGCCCACCGAAATCCTGCTGGTTGTGGACTCCATGACCGGACAGGTGGCGGTGGATGTGGCCAAGACCTTCAACGAAGCCCTCGACATCACCGGCGTGATTCTGACCAAGATGGATGGCGACACCCGTGGCGGCGCGGCGCTCAGCGTGCGCTATATCACCGGCAAGCCCATCAAATTTGTGGGTGTGGGAGAAAAGCTCGACGAGATCGAGCCCTTCTATCCCGACCGCATGGCCTCCCGCATTCTCGGCATGGGCGATATGCTCTCGCTGATCGAGAAGGCTGAGCAGGCCTTTGACGAAAAGAAGGCAGCGGAGCTGGAGCGCAAGATGCGCGAGGCGGCCTTTACCTTGGACGATTATCTTGAGCAGTTTGGCCAGATCAAGAAGATGGGATCCCTCGACCGGCTGCTGGGCATGATTCCCGGCGTGAAACCCCAGGCCCTGAAGGACGCCAAGATCGACGAGGGAATGCTCGCCCGTACCGAGGCGATCATCCGGTCGATGACCCCGGCGGAGCGGACGAATCCCGATATCCTGAACGGCTCCCGCAAGCGTCGCATCGCGGCGGGAAGCGGCACCACCGTGGAGGCGGTCAACAAGCTCCTGAAGCAGTTCGACCAGACGAGAAAGATGATGAAACAATTCTCCTCGGGCAAGCTCGGTAAGCGCGGCATGCCGTTCCCCATGGGATAAAAGCGCCGACATTCAATCTTTGTTTTCAAAAATAAAAATATATTCTTTACTTTATGGAGGAAAAAACAAATGGCAGTTAAAATCAGACTCAGAAGAATGGGTGCAAAGAAGGCTCCTTTTTACCGCGTGGTGGTTGCTGACTCCCGTTTCCCTCGTGACGGTCGTTTCATCGAGGAGATCGGTATCTACAATCCCATGACCGAGCCCGCTGAGGTCAAGATCGACGCCGAAAAGGCCAAGACCTGGCTGAAGAACGGCGCTCAGCCCACCGACACGGTGAAGGCTCTGCTCAAGAAGACCGGCATCACCGAGTGAGGTTGGGACGGATGGCAGATTACAAACAGATCCTGTCGCATATCGCCAAGTCACTGGTTGACCAGCCGGATGAGGTGGCGGTTCTTCTCGTGGAGGAGGACGCCAAAAATGTCACGCTGGAGCTTTCGGTGGCTCCCGGCGATATGGGAAAGGTGATCGGTAAGCACGGCAAGATCGCCAAGGCCATCCGCACGGTGATGAAGGCGGTAGCCAACGCCGACGGAAAACGGGTCTCTGTCGATATCAAGTGAGCGGTTGATCCCGCAGCCGAAGGAAAAAGAACGCCTGCCCCTTGCTCTTCCGGAAAGAAGAGTCAGGGGCAGGCGTTTGGTTTCAGGCGTTTTTGGGGTGGCTTTGCCGTATCGGAAGGGGTTTGACGGGGACGGTTGGAGATGGGCTTCTGTAAAAAGGACAGAGACAGGCGCGCAGAGAGAACTCAAGTTTGCAAACTCGGGTTTTCTCTGCAAACTCGAATCCTCGTGAGCCCATTGGGATAACGACCTTTCGCCGGTTTCTCAGACTGTTGGCTCTCTGTCGGCGTCTTTTCCCCTTTCCCACTCGTTCAAACGGTTTATCGTATTGTAATGCCTCTGTTCGGATTTGTCAAGGAAGATCGTAATTATTTATACGGTTTACGAAAAAACGGTTGACATTTTCGTGGGGAAGTTATATAATAAGCAATGATGAAGAGGCAAAAATCTGCCTCAAATTCAAATGTGGAGAAAGGAAACAAACAAATGAAAAGAGTTCTTACATCGGTTCTGGCACTGGCACTTCTTGTGACTATGGTACTTACGCTCGCTTCCTGCGGAGCCAAGCCCAAGGGCAAGTACGGTCACGATAACCTCTATCTCGAGTTCGACGGCGATAAGGTGTCGGTGACACTGGAAGTACTGGGTGTCAAGTCCACCAGCAAGGGAACCTACACACTGGACGATGACAACAACATCAAGATCACCTATGAGAATGAGGACAGCAAGGGCTCTGTGCCTACCGGTCTTGTCTATAATGCGGACAAAGACACGATCGAGTGCAAGTTCCTCGGCAGCACCATCACGCTGGATAAGATCGACTGAGTGATATAAGCTTTCGTCAAAAAGTGTGAACCAAAAATTTTGGTTCACACTTTTTTTCTGCCGTTTTCGAATCGGGTGTTATGAAATCGATTGGATAAAAAGGAAGCAGGATTATTATAGGGCGTTCTTTTCTTTTGTATTCTTCTTGGTACGGAAGAGGAAAAACGCCGATACGACCGACAGCACAAGGAGGGGCAGTCCGATGGCGAGCTGGAGGGTGGGGGAGAGAAAGAGCGAGAGAATGAAGTCGGCAAGCAGGGCAAAGAGGGGCGGAAGAAGGGCACGCTTTCTCACGATCAGCGAGACGACAAAGAGAAGCAGCGCAAGTCCCAGCCAGATCAGCGGCAGAAGGAAGGGAAGGATCGAGTCGCTTTTTTCATTTTCGGAGGGAACTTCGTTCTGATAATAGGAGAGCGAATTGATCGACATCCGGCCGTTTTTCTCGGTGAGCACCGTCAGAATCTGGGGAATCACCATTTCGTCCACAATATCCCGGCGGAAGCTGCCGTCGTTGCGGTAGATCTTATAGCGCACCGCAAAATCGGTGAGGGTAGCGCCGAGATAGGGACGGTCGGCTTCCTCTGCTGCTGTAGTGATCGTCGCCGGATCGGAGATCCGCTCGACCTCGATGTCGTAGACCATCTGAGGGGAAAAAGCGGAGAAGGCCGGATTCTTCCGGAAATAGATCGGACTGTAAAAGGCATTGAAGCCTTGGTCGGCTCCGCCGCCGGAGAAGCCTTCCTTCAGGGCATCAAAATAATCGAGAAAGAAACGGCTGAAGGGGGCATCGGGCAGCCAGGTGTCCGAGAGCTTGTTCGACTCTCCACCATAGGAATAGGTGACCGTGCGGTCGAGAGCCTGATAGTCGGATCGTTCTTCCATCGGCCGGTCGTCGGGCTCGTAAAAATTCTGCTCGGGCTGCTCTTCAGGGGTAAAGACCGTGTGAACGGGCTCGGTGAGGGCAGGGGGAGAAAAGTCAAGAGTATTCAAAAGCACAAGCAGAAGAATCACGCCGCCAAGTGCCAGAAGAAGGATCGGAAGTGTCCTATGGGAGTGTCTTTTTTTCGGTTGATTTTTCGGGGATTCGGTCATGGTTTTCGGTCGCCTTTTTCTTTTTTTATCGGGAAAGTTCGGAGAATCCCGCGTATATGCCGGGATTTCTCCTCCATTCTATCACAGTTTTCTCACTTTTTCAAGAAAAAGTGAGATTTTCAAGAAAAAGTGAAAAAACTCTTGACAAATCCCGCCCTCTTCGCTATAATAGTAAAGCTGAAGATGGGGCAGAGCGCCGGTTGGCGTTTTCCCCGATCTCTCTACCGCAAAAAAATCAATACTTTGCGGTCAATAGTCCATAGGGAGGTGTATAGAATATGGAAAAGACGATGCAGAATTATGAAACCCTGTTTGTGGTTGATGTCACGCTGGGTGAGGATGCCGTCCGCGCACTGGTTGACAAGTTCACGGCGCTGATCGCCGAGAACGGCGAGATCACCGAGACCAACGAGTGGGGCAAGCGCCGGCTCGCTTACGAGATCAACTACAAGTCCGAAGGCTACTACGTTCTTGTCAATTTCAAGGCCGATGCGGCGTTCCCGTCCGAGCTTGAAAGAGTCTTCAACATTACCGAAGGCATTATGCGTTCGATCGTTGTGAAGAAGGCTGCCTAAGGCATCCTGTCCCGGAATCTTGCTTTCATGCGTAAAGCAAAACAAAGAAAGAGGATCTACAATGGCGAATTTTAATTTTAACAAAGTAATCCTCGGCGGACGCCTGACCGCCGACCCCGAGCTCCGTCAGAATCCCAGCGGAATTGCCGTGACATCCTTTTCGATTGCGGTAAACCGCCGGTTTTCCAAGAATACCGAGCAGCAGACCGACTTTTTCAATATCGTTGCCTGGCGGCAGAATGCGGAGTTCATCTCCCGTTATTTCCGCAAGGGCAGCTCGATCTGCGTCGTGGGAACGGTACAGAATCGTTCGTGGACCGACCAGCAGGGACAAAAGCGCTATACCACCGAAATTATCGTGGATGAGGCGCATTTTGTCGATTCGAAGGGCGAAGGCCCCGCGCTTGGCGGCGGCTCCTATACGCCCGACAGCTATCAGACTCCCAACTTTGCGTCCGATGCGGGCGCCCCGAAGTTTGAAGAGATGTCGAACGACGACGATCTTCCCTTCTGAGTGAAGAGTCACAAAATTTTAACGGAGGTTTCATAGGATCATGGATAACGAAAAAGAAGTGTCCGCACCCGCAGCTCCTGCCGCTCCGGCAGCACCCGCCGCGGCTCCTGCGGCAACTGCACCTGCTGCCGCACCCGCCGGAAAGCCCGCTTTCCGTCAGAACGGCATCAATCGCAAGAAGAAAAAGGTCTGCCAGTTCTGCGTGGAGAATCTGGCGGAGATCGATTACAAGGATACGGGAAGACTTCGCAAGTATATTTCCGAGCGTGCCAAGATTCTCCCCAAGAGAGTTACCGGTACCTGCGCCAAGCATCAGCGCGAGCTTGCGATCGCAATCAAGAGAGCCCGCTCTATGGCGCTGCTTTCCTACGTTTCTGACTAATTCGTAAGCGTTTTTACGGCCGGCTGCTTTGCTTTTTAAGCAAAGCAGCCGACTTTGTTTTGCCGTGTTTTTACATAGAAAAAAGTCCGATGGTGCCGGTGGAAAGCCGATCGGATTTTCAAATCGGGCAGAGAGGAGAAGATTTGTGAAACGACTTTGGCAATATATCCGGGGATGCCGCACCGCCATTGTGGTGGGGACGGTCATCAAGATTGTGGGAACCATGATGGATCTTCTGATTCCCTATGTGCTGGCCCATCTTCTGAACAATGTGGTAAAAACCGCTGAGCTCTCCCGGGTATTGTTCTGGGGAGGGATGATGCTTCTTTTCTCGGTTTTGGCGGTGACTTTCAATGTGATCGCCAACCGAATGGCATCGGCGGTGGCCTCCGACTGTACCCGGGCGATCCGGCACGACTTATTTGCCCGGATCTCCTACCTCTCCTCCCGGCAGACCGACCGGCTGACCATCGCCTCGCTGGAGTCCCGTCTGACCAGTGATACTTACAACGTCAACCAGATGATCGGTATGATGCTGCGGCTGGGAATCCGCGCCCCGATCCTGATTCTGGGCGGTGTCATCATGACACTGGTACTCGACCCGCTTCTCACACTGGTGATGGTGCTGACCCTTCCTTTTATTTATATCATTGTGCGGAAGACCTCGACGGCAGGCATTCCTTTATATACGCTTCTGCAGAAGAAAAACGACGAATTCACCCGGGTGGTGCGGGAGGATGCGGCGGGAATCCGGGTCATTAAGGCGCTTTCCAAGTCCGACTACGAGAAGGCGCGCTTTGACGCGGCCAACCGGGAGGCCATCGCGGTGGAAAAGAAGGCCGGCATTACCATGGCCCGCATCAATCCCATCATGACCTTCATTCTCAACGCGGGTATGTGCGCCGTTATCGCGGCGGGTGCCTTTTTTGTCCGGGGCGGCAAGAGCGAGGCCGGTACCATCATCGCCTTCATGTCCTACTTCACGATCATTGCAAACGCGCTTATCAATATCTCCCGTATTTTTGTCAACTATTCCAAGGGTTCAGCCAGCATGGGGCGAATCGATAAAGTGCTCTCCGAGGACTATGAGCTTCGGGTGGAGGATTCCGGGGAGAAGGATATGATCGACGAGGAAGCACCCTTTATCGAATTCGAAAATGTCACCTTCGGATATGAAAATACAGCCGTTCTGAAAAACGTCAGCTTCTCGCTGAAGCGGCACCAGACCTTGGGCATTATCGGCGAGACCGGCAGCGGCAAGTCCACGCTTATCAACCTTCTGATGCGCTTTTATGACGCGGGGGAAGGAGTGATTCGCATCGGCGGCCGGGATATCCGTGAAATTCCTACGGGAAGACTTCGTTCGATGTTCGGCGTGGTCTTTCAGAACGACTTTCTCTTTGCCGACAGCATCCGGGAAAACATCCGCTTCGGGCGGGAGCTGGCGGACGGTGCCGTGGAAAAGGCAGCCGCCGACGCCCAGGCCGCTTCCTTTATTGCCGAGCGGCCGGCGGGCTATGAGGACACGCTTGCCATCAAGGGCGCCAATCTCTCGGGCGGGCAGAAGCAGCGGCTTCTCATTGCCCGGGCCTTAGCCGCCGACCCGGAAATTTTAGTGCTGGACGACTCCTCTTCGGCACTCGACTACAAGACCGATTCGCTTCTTCGGAACGCCATTGCCAAACGGCTCTCCCACACCACGGCGGTGATTGTGGCGCAGCGGGTCTCTTCGGTGGCTCACGCCGATCTGATTTTGGTGCTGTCGGGCGGAAAGATTTTGGCAAGCGGCCGACATGAAGAGCTGTTGGAGCGCTCTCCCGAATACCGGGAGATCAGCGAGTCCCAGATGGGAGGTGCGATTCTTGACTGAACAAAAGAAACGGCCGCTTTTCAAAAAGCCGAAAGCGCCGGCGCCTCCCACTGAGGGGAACCGGCAGAGCGGCAGGCGGATGAAGAAGAGCGCTGTCATCCGGCGGCTGCTCCGCTATCTGGCCGCCCATCGGGGGATGCTGGCAGGGGCGCTGATCCTGACGGTGGTGGCCAATGCCCTGGCGCTGGTGGGACCGCAGCTCTCGGAATACGCCATCGACGCCATCGCAGACGAGAGTGGGGTGGTGATTCCCACGGTGATGAAATACTGCGCGCTCATGCTCTTTTTCTACGCGCTCTCCTCGCTGCTCTCCTATTTTCTGTCGGTTCTCATGATCAATCTCTCCCGCCGGGTGGTTTACACCATGCGAAGAGAGGTCTTCGATCATCTGATGGAGCTTCCGGTGGGCTACTTTGACAACAACCAGACCGGCGACATCATCAGCCGCATCTCCTACGATATCGACACCATCAACACCTCCCTCTCCAACGATCTGGTGCAGATCTTAGCGGGTTCGATCACGGTGGTGGGCTCCTTTGTGATGATGGCCCGCATCTCCCCCATCCTCTTATTGGTCTATCTCTTTACCCTTCCGATTCTGGTTTTCTTCACCCTCCATCGGGTCACGAAGGTAAAGCCTCTCTTCAGCGCTCGCTCGGCCAAGCTGGGGCAGCTCAACGGCTATGCCGAGGAGATGCTGTCCGGCCAGAAAACCATCCGCGCCTACGGCAAGGAAG
>CAZGQH010000060.1:0-7785 GCA_964527575.1 uncultured Lachnospiraceae bacterium | reverse complement strand
GAAACGCTCCACATACCGAGCACAATTGAGAGAATAGGAGGGCAATACAATGACCCGGCCAGAAGCACACCCTCCCATATGTTTTACAATTTTGCGACCAAAACATTTAAACGATTTACCAAATCCGAAAGATGCACTGGTGTCTATATTGACGCTAATGGTGCGCTTTACTCGGCAGACAGAAAGACACTGATCGCAGTCCCTGCAAAAATGGAAGTAACAAATGGCGAATATACAATTCCGAATGAATGTACCACTCTTGGTGAATGCAGTTTTTCCCGTAATTCTACAATTTCGAAACTAAACATTGGAACCGGGTTCAGCGCGTCAGAAACACAGCTTACGACATCTTTAAACGGAGGAAACACACTTTCGGTTGCACTCTATAATAATGTGACAGCACTCAAAGAGATCGGCGTACCTGCAAACCATTTATCTCACCAAGCATACAATGGTGATTTGTATAATTGGGGATATACCGAATTATGGTACGTTCCTTTCGGTGTAGCGAGAGCAGTATCCATTCATCCAAATTGCAGTAAGATCCATCGAGGTATTTTGGGAAGCGATGACATTGATGCGAGCAATATCAGACTTACCTCAATTTTCATTCCATCCGGCGTGAAAGACATCGAATCTCATACACTGGCAACACTGAATAAAATCAGCAGTAAGGTCACGATTTCCGAAGATAATGTGTATTGGGAAAAGGATTCGAGCGGAAAGATCGTTCCGAAGATAATGGCCAAAGATCTGAAAATAAATTTTATTTTTGACCAATCTCAATACAAAGATATTTATGGACAGTGGGGATATTCCGGGATTTATTACAAAGCAGACGGCGATGCGACCTGGAGCGTTACCGGCAATCCTGCGTTTACCGTTCAGTGCTATGATCACATTGAATTTTATGTCCACTCGTTTTCACCCAATATTCCCTACACGTCCACATACAAAATCGATGGCAATGTCCCAATGGACATGACAAATGCAACCGAATCCGCACCGATTCGTATAACAGAAACATCCGATACTACCATCAACATCACTGTAACAGTTTTTGCAGGATAATATCAAGAAGGAGAAAAATCAAAAAAGGTCCAGAAATCATTTCAATTATTGTACTCGCCCCTTTCGGCCGCTTTGGTTACGATCAACATCGTCATTTCGGCCCAAACGCTCGACAAAAGCCCGAAACGACCTCGGCAGAACCGAACAAATTTGCAAATAAACCGCAATAGTTCAAATACGGTGCTCCTATTACAAAACAAACAGAAACTTCGTCCGAGCACCGTGCCCCAATGAAAGACTGGTTGCTATTAATTCTAAAAACCTTTGGGCTTTTTCGCCAATAACAAAGAGAGCCATCTCAATTGAGATGGCTCTCTTTGTTATACCGTTCCGGTTTCCCGTACCGGAGCAATCACATATTCTCTTCTCTGCCCGATTCGGCCGTGATCTCGTGCTCGTTCATCGCTTTGGCGCGCTTCATGTCAGCCTCATAGGAATTGCGGTAAAATCCCTGATGATCCTTGAAGAGCGAGAGCTTACCGTCGTCCATAATATAGATCTTATCCGCCCGATCGGCGATCGACATATCGTGTGTAACCATAATCAAAGTCTGACCGATCATCGCCTTGGTCTCGAGCAGGAGCTCCAAAACCTCGTCGGCGTTTTTCCGGTCAAGGTTCCCGGTAGGCTCATCGCAGAAGAGCACCTGCGGACGGTTGATCATCGCCCGGGCGATAGCCACCCGCTGCTGCTGTCCGCCGGAGAGCTCCGAGGGCAGATGATGAAGCCGATCCTCGAGCTTCAGGGTCTTAATCAGCTTTTTAAGGTGCTCTTCATATTTAAAGGAGGCCCGGTCGCACATAACCGTGGGAATCAGAATATTTTCAAGTGCCGTCAACTGAGGAATCAGATTGTGTTTCTGAAAGACCATTCCGGTGAACTCACCGCGAAAGCGTCCCAGCTTATCGGGGCTCAGCTTGGTGATATCGGTTCCCCGGATCACCACACGGCCATAGTTCGGCTTATCAAGGCCGGCACAGATGTGAAGCAGCGTACTCTTACCGGAGCCGGAGGCGCCGATAATTGCCACAAACTCCCCGTCTTCGGCCTTAAAGGAGGCGCGGTCTACCGCATTGACGACAGAATCGTATTGCTTATACTGCTTGATGATATCGACAGCTTCAAGAATCGGCATATCTTTTTCCTTTCATCGATGAAGGTAATAAATATTTTCCCCATTTATCACTTGGCGTCGGAATCGAAAATTGCACTGCGATCGGGGCCTTCTCCTTCTGCCTTTCCGACCTTTTTCCCGGTAAAGACCGGAGATGCCTTCTTCTTATAGGAAAGATAAGATCCCATGACCGAAAAGAATGCAGAAAGAACCGTCACGCCAAGACCTACAAGGTAGGACCAAAGCGGGAATCCGAAGGAAAAGCGGGTGGTGGCATTGCCAAGATTGACATTGGCAATCTTATAGAAGAGGTAATTAAACAAACAGGCAAACAGACTGTAGCACACCGCCGACAGAGCGGCAAAAAAGGCCGCATCAAAGAGAAACAGTTTCCTCACCTGCCGAAAATCAGCACCCAGACAGAGATAAATATCGAATTCCTGCTTACGCATCTGGTAGAAAAGCGCCTGACTTAAAATCATAATCAACACCGAGACAAAGAGCACCAGGAAGGAGACATACAGAATGATGCCCGGATAGTTTTTCATATGCGTGGTAACCTTCAGCGTGTCCTGACTGGTGTTGGTTACCGACATTTTGTATGCCTGCGCCAAGGTATAGAGTCGGGTCTGAATACTCCGGATAGCTGTCTCGTCGAGATTTTCATCGCAAATCAGTTCCACTTCGGCAAAATAGGCCTTGGTATTGGTCAGCTTTTCAAAGGTTTCGGCATTCAGATAGACCGGGAAGGATTCACTCACCGGCATATCCGACAGAATGGCTCCCACCGTATATTCTTCATATTCGAAGTTAAAGCCGGTCACATAGATCTCGGTTATGCCTTTCAGCGAGGAGGGCATCTCCACCGGAAGCCGATAGTTCATTTTCTTCCAGGAACGGGACGGGATTTTAACCGTATCCCCCACCTTCAGCTTGAATTTTCGGGCATTGTTGTAGGAATCGGAGATGGCAATGACATTTTCCCCGGTCAGGACCGCATTCAGATCGCCGGTAACGGTATAACCGAGATACTCGATATTCTCGATCACCTCTTCGTCCAGCAGATAATAATTCACATTGCCGAAAGCCTTATATCCCTTCTGTTCGTCATCGGGCTTTATTCCATAGAACCAGGCGGACAGCGAGAGGCGATTGGAGGGGATCAGCACATGCGACTTGAGGAGTGAGGCCGCTAAACTGCGCGTTTTCAGAATATGCTCCACGCCCTCGATTTTGTAGAGATTGTCCCGCACCTCGGGTATGTAAGTAATCCCCTGCGGATATTCCAGCGGGAGATCTTCTTCACTGGAGGAATCCTCCGCTGTCTCCGGCGATGTGGTCTCGGGCGTTTCAGCGGTTTCACCGGGTTCTTCCCCTCCGGTTTCAGAGGGAAGCGTTTCGCCGTTCAAAATGCCTCCGGTGGGAAAGGAGAGCGAAAACTGCGGACGCACCATATTTTCCTTGACCGACTGTGCGTTCATCAAAAAAGCTCCGCCGCAGAAAGCCCCGGCAAAGATCAGGGTGGAAAGCACCAGCGTCACCACATACTTCCGGAAGCGCTTGATCGAGAGCAGCTCGGTGCGGGCAGGAAAGCTTCCCTGCCGGATCGGCTCGGATCTTCTGGGCGAGGTAATAAGCCCCACATTGTTTACCGAACGAATCAGGTTGTTCGGCGTCTGTCGGGAAAGCTTCTTCATCACGACCGTCACCGAGATCAGCGTGACAATCAACGAACAAAGCAGCGCCAAAAACATGGGATAGATCTGGACATGGATCCCGTAGCCTGCCCGAAGCGTCAAAAGCCAGGTGATGAGAAGAGAGAATAAAAATGCGGGAATAAAGGTGACCAGATTGACCACCAGCATCTCACAGAGCGCATTGACAAGCAGCTTTCGGAAATTGGCACCGAAGGTCATATAAATTCCGTAAGAGAATTTGAAATGGTTGACCACCGTGTTGAAAAGCAGGCAGAACATCACGACGCCAAGACCGATAATGGCAAAACAAATCCCTGCCGTCAGCGCGTTATTGGTCACCGTGGAACGGGTAGCGAGCAGAAGCGGCGTCTCAAAAACATCCACATTCTCGGACAGGCTATCCTTGTAGAGCGAGGTGCGGAGAAAATCCTGATAGAGAGAATAGGGCGTCCGGCCCGAATCGAGCGAAGAAGAAAAATAGAGATACATATTGAAACGCAGATTGCCGCCCGAGGTCACGCGCTCCACCGCCACCGGCGTATAGGTGCGGTAAACCTCCTGCTGGTTCGCCCAATGAGCCATCACTTCCGCCCGCTGGTTTTCGGTCATGTTGTTCAGAACCGCGTGATAGATATGACAACTGCCGGAAACCTCGATCTGGTATTCTTCTTCCAGAAAACGAAGCTCGTTCTGATTATTGTTGTGATTGAAGAGAATCACACAGGAAATGAGGCTCTGCACAAAAAACAAAAAGACGGCAAAAAAGACATAGGATTTCTTATTGAACCAAACATTTTTTACCGATGCCTTCAGGATCTGCTTGACTTTTTCCAAAATAGCTTCCTTTCCCTCTTCGGTGCGGTCTCCGATCGAGTGCGGTTATGAACTCTCATTTTCTCTGTTTTCTTCATTTACTCCAGGGTGCTTCCGCCGCCGGCAGAACGCTCCTTGCATTTTTTCTTTCTTCCTGTTTCTTTTTTTGCTCAGCAAGCCGTTTAAAATGATTCTTTCGGTGATCAATTGTCCCGCCGGAACAGCCCTCCCAGCTTTCAAGAAACCGGCGATTGCTGCCCGAGGCCTTCGGATTGGCCTTCAGAATTTCGGACAGCGTCATTCCCCGATTCCGACAGACTGCCTTCAGGATCATCATTGTGATCCGGGCATCCTCATCGCTGCGGTGAACAAACTGCGGCTTCTCAAGATGTAGCTTTTCCCCCGCCGTCTCAATGCTGCTGACTGTTTTCTCCCCGTCGCCATAGGCGTCGAAGATCTTCTGCACATCATAGAAATGGAAATCCAGACAGGGCAGACGGTAACGGATACAGGTTCCATTCAGAAAACGGATATCGTTTGAGATCGAAAACCCAAGAACCACCGTATCCTTCCCGCACATCAGCCCGCGTAGATCGTCGTAAAAACAGGGAAAAGGCATACAGGCACCCAGCTCCTCCTCGGAATAGTGCAGGATATTTTTGATGACATACCGGTCATAGCTGGTCTCGGGATTCATCCGGATATCCTCATAAGCCAGCTCTCCAAAATTCTCATCGGTCAGAACATATCCGAAGGTACAGACCGAATTGAACTTGGGATTGGCACATTCAACATCAAAAAACAAATATTTCATCACAGAAAACCGCCATTTTCAAGCTATATTGTAATGCAATTATCTTTTATCAAAGCAGCCTCTCATCGTAAACTGCCCGGCTGCCGCCGATAAATCGCGGGCGCGTCCTGGCAGCGGTAAGGGCCGCTTTTCCGATCGTTTTCACCGAAAGACGAAGCGGAACCGCCACAGCCTTTAAGTGCATACCGATCAGCGTTCCGCCGATATCCAGCCCCGCGTCGGCCCGGATATGCTCCACCAAAACCGGGTCGCGAAAATTCCGATAGGCGCAGGTAGCAAAGGACCCTCCTGCCTTGGGCTGCGGTACAGCATTGACGATCTCCTCGCCCCGCGCCGCTTCCCGCTCGATGACCAACGCCCGATTGAGGTGTTCGCAGCATTGTGCAGCAAGATAGATTCTGCGGCGCTGCACTTCTTCATAAATAACCGAAAAAACCGCCTCGGCAGCCTCATAGTTTGAACCGGAGCCGATGGCTTCGCCCACAATTTCGCTGCTGGAGCAGCCCACCACAAGAATGCTTCCGGGGAGAAGCGCCGCTTTATCGAGCAGCTCCGAAAGCGCTTCCTGTGTCTCTCTTTTCAGAATCTCTTCCACCATACCGGCTCCTTTTTCTTCCCAATGAGCGATTTTACTATCTTTTGTATTGTATCACAGAATCCCCCCGTTGTCAATTCCCGCCCCTCCTCTTCCGGAACTTTTCCGAAAAATACTTGATTTTTTACGGGACAGGCTTTATAATGGGAATAAAATTCTTAAGCCATTCAAGAAAAGGAAGACGCCATGAAAACCGAACGCCAATTTCCCGCCCTCACTGTTACCAAAAAGGGCCGTCGTGCACTGGAACAGGGTCATGTCTGGGTATATGACACCGAGCTGATCGCCCCACCATCGGTAGAAAACGGCGCTCTTGTGGATGTCGTGAGTGAAAATGGCCGCTATCTCGGCACAGGTCTTTACAGCGAAGCTTCTAAGATCCGTGTACGCCTTCTCTCCCGCAATGCCAATGACCGTTTTGACGAAGCTTTCTGGGAACGGCGAATCCGCTATGCCTGGGAATACCGCAAGACCGTTATGGGAGAGGACCGTCAGGCCTGCCGCGTGATCTTCGGGGAGGCCGACCGCTTTCCCGGTCTGACCGTCGATCGCTTCGGTGATATCTTAGTGACGCAAACGCTCTCCTATGGTATGGAAATCCGAAAAGATCTCCTCTTTCCGCTCCTTCTGAAGGTGCTGCGGGAGGAAGGAGAGGAAATAAACGGCCTGTATGAACGCAACGATGTGGCGATCCGTGCCCGGGAGGGATTGGCGGAAAACAAGGGTTGGTTTATAAAACCGGAGAACTCCTCTACCCAGCGGATCATCGAAGAAAACAGCATTCGCTACCGGGTGGATTTTGAAAACGGACAAAAAACCGGGTTCTTTCTCGATCAGAAATACAATCGGCTAGCCGTAGCCAAGCTGGCAAAAGGAAAGCATGTTCTCGACTGCTTTACCCATACCGGCTCCTTTGCCTTAAACGCTGCCTTCGGCGGCGCTGCCGAAGTAGTAGGTCTTGATATCTCCGCGGAAGCGGTAAAAATGGCCGCCGAAAACGCGGTCCTCAATTCCCTGTCCGACCGGGTTCGCTTTGAAGAAGCCAATGTCTTTGACTATCTCAGCGCCAAGGAAAAAGAGGGCGGTGCCCCCTTCGATTTCATCATTCTCGACCCGCCGGCCTTTACCAAATCGCGGAAGACGGTAGAGAGCGCCTACCGAGGCTATAAGGAGATCAACTACCGCGCCATGAAGCTTCTCCCACGTGGCGGCTATCTTGCCACCTGCTCCTGCTCGCACTTTATGGAGAATACCCTTTTTGAAAAAATGCTGGCGGAAGCCGCCCGCGATGCCGCTGTCGAGCTGCGGGAGATCGAGGTACGCAAGCAATCCTCCGATCACCCCATCCTCCGCGGCGTTCCCGAGACCTCCTACTTAAAATTCTACCTTTTCCAAGTAGTATAACACTTTACTCTACTCCACACAGAAAAGCCGCTTTTTGCTGAAGCAAAAAAGCGGCTTTTCTAATTTTATTTCAAGCATCCGCCCGCCCTTTTTTCATCCCCCGAAGGAAAGAAACCGCAAAAGGAAGGCTGATAAAAGCAGTCAGTATATCCGCTATCGGCTGCGCGATCACCACACCGGTCAAAGAGAAAAAGCGGGGCAAAATGAAAATCAAAGGCAGAAAGAACACCCCCTGACGGCAGGCGGCGAGAAAACAGGCAGCCGTGCTCTCTCCCAC
>CAZGQH010000059.1:0-7881 GCA_964527575.1 uncultured Lachnospiraceae bacterium | reverse complement strand
ATTGCCTCCAGCTTTTGAGGAAGCACCTCCACGAAGGGAATCGACCGCTCCTGCGCCAAAGCGGCAACTACCCGCATGGAGCCCTCCCGATCGCCCTTGCGAAGAAAGATTTTTTCAATCTCCCGATCGCTTTTCAGTGCCTCAATCACCGCATTGCGGCCGTAGATCAGATTTTCATCGGGTTCTTCGCCCTCCGGTAGGAAATTCTCTCTTTCCCGAAGGCGCTCCCGTTTTTTTCTTCTCTCTTCCGGCCCTTTGGCCGCATATTCCCGCTGTTTTCTCTGTTCCATCCTCGTTCTCCAACCGCCTTTCTTTATCTATCTCAGTATACCACACTCTTGCTTTTTTGTATATAGGTTTTCTCAAAAATACCGTCCTTTGCGATAGAAAAGAACAATAATCGATTCTCTTCGCCGTTTCACAAGCCGCATTTTCCCAAACAAAAACAAATAGCACGCCAGTAGGCGTGCTATTTGCTGACAGTGAATCTATCTATAAAATCACAATCACAAAACTCAGAAAATTACTGAGCAGCCTTCATTGCGGCAAAGCACTCGCTGCAATAAACCGGTCTGTCGCTGGTGGGCTGGAAGGGAATCTTAGCCTCTCCGCCACATCTTGCGCAGGTGGTCACAAACATCTCTCTGGACGTTTTACCGGCATTCTTGCGGCTATCGCGGCAGGCCTTGCATCTCTGAGGCTGATTCTGAAATCCCTTCTCGGCGTAGAACTCCTGCTCGCCGGCAGTGAAAACAAAATCCTCACCGCAATCTTTGCACTTCAATGTGATGTCCTGGTACATGCTTTTCTCCTCGCTTTAAATAAAAAATAGGAAATTTTACCCCGGACGGATTAAAACCGTCACCTTTGCAATAAGTACAACGCTCTTATTAAGCTACAATGGGCATTTATAGAAACCAAAAACCAACCCCGAAGCACCTACCGGTGCTCCCGCAGCTTTCTTTTGATTCGATACACCGCGTTATCGATCGATTTCACGCTCCGCGATAATGCGTGAGCGATTTCGGAATACGAGCATTTGTTTGCGTAGAGGGTAAAAACCTTTTGCTCAAACGGAGAGAGAAGAGCCTGCACCTCACCGGATAAACGGCGCATTCCCTCGGAATCCCCGCGGGATGTCGCCGGCTCCAGTCTCGGCATGCCGGACTCGGACTTCAGCCTGCTCTGAGACGTCAATTTGCGTCTAACCGATATCAACCTGTTTTTAATGCAGATTTTGGCAAATAACCCGAAGGTCACGCCGTCCTGTTCCAGACGAAAGCGGCAGGCCGCTTTATAGAAGGCCATAACCGCCTCCTGATGGAGATCGTCTTTGTCTGCATCGGGACAGCTATCAAAAAAGCTCTGTGTCAAGGAGCCGATCAAACCGGCATAATCCTCACATAAAGAGGAAAAGGCCAATTCATCGCCGTTTTGAACCGCGCGCAGCTTTTCGTTAAGATTTTGTTCCATTTCACCCCAACCGGAAAATCACGCGCCAGCCGACGGCCGGCATCTGCCACTTAGCCCAGGCATTCTTTTCGCACTTACGTCACACAATGAACACCTGATGGATTCATTATATCACAAATTTACAAATTGTCAACAGTTTTTTTGAAAAAATTCAACAAATTTATCGACATCTTTTTTAAAGAAGCTCCGAAATGTTCAGCAGTCCAGAAGAAAATCGATTTCCCCCGTCAAAAGAGCCAGCACACCACGCATCACTACCTCAGGACGGTCGTTGAAATTATATTTCATAAGCTCTAACTGCTTCTCGTTTTCGGCAATCAGCTTAATCTCCAGAACCGTCTCCTCTTTTTTCATAATCCGGCAGATAAAATCAAACCGGCCGTCCGCCCGGGACTTAAAAGAGGATTCAATATGATTGCCACCGTTTTTGAAAGAGATCAAACGAAGAGCACTCTTCAGACTCTTATTTTTGATAAAGCCCAAAAGCTCGGACTGAAGATTTTCGGCCACATGAATTCCCTGATCCGAAATGATATAATAGGCTTTTCCGTTTTCCAAGAGCTCGAGAACGTTGCCGCTGTCCAAAAGCTCGGCAAAGCATTCCGCAAATTCAATGGGTCCTACCAGCCCATCCTGCACCACAATATCGTTGATATCGGCATAATCCATCGGCTGATTTATATTGTGCAAAAGATAGAGAATAAAAATCTTGATATCCTGCTTATCCCGCAGCTGTGCCTGCATAGAAATTCTGTCCTTTCTTTTTCGACTTCGGCATTTTCCGGAATCTCTCAGAGAGATAGAAGGGCTGCCGCAGCAAACCGTCTGCGGCAGCCCACGGAACGGACATCCGTTCCGAACGATCAGCCTCCGTCCGTAAAGCACAAAAGGCGATCGAAATCCTTGACAAAAGCGGCTTCAGGCCGGATCAGGACGCGGGAGTCTCTTCTTCCTCTTCCGCAGGAGTGGTTTCAGCGGGAACATAGTTATCATAGGAGAGATCGGAGAAGAGAGGAGCGCCAAAATAGGAGAACTCCAGATCATCCAACTCATCGGAGATCTTGTAAGCCGTCTGGTAATAAATTAAAGGAGTAACCGGCATGTCGGTCAGAAGAAGCTGTTCGGCCTGATGAAGAAGATCGGCACGCTTGGCTGCGTCGGTCTCGACCATTGCCTTCTCAAGCAGTTCGTCATATGCCGCGCTGCTGTAGCCGGTAACATGGGGAAGAACCTTATTGAAGTCAGCCGAACTGGAGAAATCGTAAGCTCTGCCCGAGAAGGGAGTGGCATACTGCGCCAGAACCGGGAAAGCATCGGTGGTCAGCATATTGACATCGTAAAGAAGCACGTCAAAGGCGGCGCTGTTATAGATATCCACATAGGAATCGTGCAGCAGACCCTCATAAATAACGACATCCTGCCATTCCTTGATCGGCTTGCCCTTATCGTCCGTCTTATCGGTAGCCACCAGCATCCGTTCGGTATAGCTGGTCAGGTTGTAGCCGTAGATCCGCAGGCTCACATCGAACCCGAGGGTCTTCCAGACGCTGGCCGCATACTGTGCGATCAGAATATCGGTCTCAGTAGCCCGGAGCGAAATGGTAAAGCTCCCGCCCTTGACACCGGCCTCATTCAGAAGCTTCTTGGCAGCAGCCTCATCGGCCGTGGTAGAAATCGCATAATCCTTGGAGCTGTCCTTAAAGGAGGTTTTTCTCGTGGTATTGAAAACACCGGAGGTGACCAGGGTATCGGCAGCAGTGGCATACTTCACAAGGGACGCAATCTTCTCACGGTCGAGAGCCAGAGAAAGCGCCTGCCGAACCTTGGGATTCGCAAGAATCTCGTTTTCGGTATTGAAATAGAAGGAACCGGTCATCATGCTGTTGACCGTCTTCACACCCTTGATCTCCTCATCGGTAATGGGAAGAGCGGTGTTAAAGAGCGCCCGGTTGTTGTTCTCGGCATCCTTTTCGTCGATCACCGAGAAGAGAAGCTTATTTTCCTGAATCTTCTTGAGCATCGAATCGGCGTAATCCAAGGAGTAGGTGTCCTGCACATCCGAGAGAATCTTGGCCTCCGCCAGAGCGGTCAGCGTCTCCTCCAGCTTGCTGCCGAGGCTGGCAAGCTCCTCCTCGGTCATGGAAGCCCGGATTTCCGCCGCGATGTCGGCCACCATATCCGCACCGTCGTGCGTTTTCGAGTAATTCTGTTTGACCGCCGCCACCTTCGGGGCGAGGAAGGTTGCCACATCGTCGTTGCCATAGGTCATGTTGACATTGATCTGATAAGGCACCACATATTTGTCAAGACTCTGGTTTTTTTCCGGGTCAAGATAATAATTCTTGTTCCGCTCCAGAGTGAGATAAGGACGGGTTGAGATGGTAACCGTCGACTCCACAACCTCACCGAAGGAAACACGCTTGAGGAAGAAGGGACCGTTCGACTGCATGATCGCCACCAGCGTAGACCAGTCGTTCTCCTTGCCCTCGTCTTTATCATAAATCTTATTGATGACATCCTTACGGATCGGATAAAGAGCCACCGATGCACAGTTGGCAAGGAAGGTATCGGGATCTGCCCAATCCTCCAGGATGATGGTCAGGGTATCCCGCCGGTCAGCACTGATGCCCAGATCCGAAACGGTCAGATCGCCGCGCTTGACAGCTGCAGCATTCTTGATGGGAAACAGAAGCGAAGCTGCCTGGCAGTTGAAGGCGGGATCCAGAATCCGCTCCCAGGAATCCACAAAATCCTCGGAGTCCACCAGCGCACCGTCGCTCCAGCGGGTGGTCTTCAGTTTGATTTCCAGCACCTTATTGCCGTCGCGGTCCTCATAGGTCTTCCATTCATCCGCCAGGGCGCCCTTGACCCTTCCCTTGGAATCGATCACGGTGAGACCCTCATATAAAAGGCTGAGCAGCTTGGAGCTGGCCTCATCGGCATAAGCTACCGCAGGGTCGAGGCTGACCGTATAAGGCGCATATACGTCGATAATCGCGCCGGGATTCTCATCGGTCACTTTGCCGCATGAGCCGAGCATCACGACCAAACCCGCCGTCATGCAGACGACGAGAAAGATCGAAACGACTTTCTTCAGGTTTTTCAAAGCATGGTCCTCCTTGGCTTTGTGCATTAGTCCGGAATCTACAGGAGGCAGAGACACTCCCACCCCCGCATATATCGGTACCATGGTATTCGTATTTTCTTTAGATATTATATCACTAAAGGGCCGGTTTGGCAAGAGAATTTTTTCCGATAAAAGTTTCTTTCCTCCTTTTCGTGTTCTTGCACAAAACAAAATCTTTTTTTTGTTGGTTATAAACAGATTCTGTTCACAAGAAATTTACATTATGGGCTGACATTTCTGCATATATTTTTCTTTTCCGGTCGAAAATCCCATTAAAGAAAGAGAAGCCTTCCCGAAAAGCAGCCAGGAAGACTCTCCAAAGATCGAGGTTATTATGGAAAGAAACGAATTTCTCCGCAGCGATCTTGCCATTGAAAACGAAACCGTGGTCGGCCGGCAAAGCACCGAAGGCGTGACCTATGAGGAAAAAGAAGAAGAAGGAATATCCTCTCTGACCGTCCGCATCACCAATGCTGCCGGAGAAAAAGCGCTGGGACGGCCCCAGGGCCGCTACATCACCCTGTCCTTTGAACGGCTTTGGGACATGGGGGAGGATGACGCGGTCAAGGCGGTAACCAACCGGCTTGCCGCTGCGCTGAAGGATCTTCTCCGGGAGAGCGGCAAGCCGGTAAAAAAGCTTCTCGTGATCGGTCTTGGCAACCGCTCGATCACCGCCGACGCCCTGGGCCCCGCTGTCAGCGACCGCATCGACGTCACCGGCCATCTGGAGGGAGAGCCCGCCTTGGCGGCTTATCTGCCCGCTACCCTGCTCTTCGCAATCGCACCGGGCGTCGTCGGAAAGACCGGCATCGAGACCTTTTCCCAGGTGCAGAATGCCGTAAAGACCAGCGGTGCCACCCATGTGATCGCCGTGGATTCCCTGGCAGCCATGAGTATCGACCGCCTCTCCCGCACCATCCAGCTCACCGACAGCGGAATCGTACCCGGTTCCGGTGTCGGAAACCATCGGGCGGCGCTGAATCAAGAAACGCTTGGGATACCGGTGATTGCCCTGGGCGTTCCTGCCATCGTCTCCTCCTCCACGCTGGTCTATGAGGCGCTGGATAAGGCAGGCATCCCGGAGCCCCCCTCTTCCCTGATCCCGGTTTTGGAAAACGGCAAAAGTTTTTTCGTCACCCTGAAAGACTGCGATATCGCCACCGAGACCCTTGCAGAGGTAATCGCCGCGGCCATCAATCGCTGTGCCGTTCCCGTCATATCGGGATAGGCAAAAGAATAAACTGAAAAAAGACCCTTTTTGAAATCGTACCCCTACACCACATTCACCCGATACCTTTCGAAAAGCCGCATCCTGCGGCAGGGAGATTCCTATGGACAAAAAACCAAACGAAAAAAAGAAACCCTTCCAAACACCCGAGGGAAGAGAGAAGATTTTCCGCATTGCCATCTGCGTGCTGGCCATTCTGGCGCTCAGCGCCGCCATCACCTATATGATCCGGGGCATCATTCTCGATACCAATGCCACCAAACGGCTCTTGGCCGAGGCTTTTATGGCCATTGACAAGGGAGACGATGACAAGGATCGGCCGGTCTCCGGGAACAGTCCGGACGAGAGCACGCCGACACCCGACAGCAGCGACAAGGACCCGGCAGTCACGGTGGAGATCGTCTCTGCCGACCTCTCCTCTCCCAAAATAGGCATCACCAACTACACCTCCTACGGAATCAACGAAGAGGCGCTGTCGACCCATCCCCTTTCCTATCGGTTTTCAGCCGCCGAGCCCTTGGTTCTGATCCTCCACTCCCACCCGGAGGAGGGATATACACCCGCCGGTCTGTCGGCCGTGGATATCGCCTTCGGCTTTGTCGAGAAAGATAAAAACCAGAATATCTTCGCCGTAGGCGAGGCAGTAGCCGAGGTTCTGACCGCCGCCGGCATCCCCACCCTCCACGCCCCCGACAGCGACGGGGATGTGGAAAAGACCGTGACCAAATACCGCGCCCTCTATCCCTCGATCCAGTTCGTGCTCGACCTTCATCGGGACGGCGTCTATACCACCGACCACCGCATCGTCCGCTCGGACGGAAAAAGCGGCGGCCTTCCCGCCGCCCAGCTGATGTTTGCCGTGGGGACAGGGAGCGCCGGCTGGCAGGACAACCTTGCCGCGGCCTGGCAGATCTCCGAGCTGATCGCCGCCTCACAGAAGAGCGTCATGCGCGACATTCTCCTCCGCCCCGAAGACCTAAAACAGAGCTTTGCCCCCTCTTCCCTCACGCTCTATGTGGGCACAACCGGCAACACCCTCTCGGAGGCCGTCACCTCCGCCCGCCTCTTTGCCAAATATTATGCCATCTTTATCCTCCAGACCTGCGGCAGTACCCCCTCCTGAATCTTTCGCCCACGTCCCTGCATCCAGACAAGCGCAGACTTTTCCTAAAAGTCAAAAAACGATTCCAAAAAAGGAATCGTTTTTTTATTGCATGCCGCCCGGTCTTCCCGGCACGGCTCACTCCACCGTAAAAGCGAGAATTTCCTTCAGAAGCGTCACATGAGCCTGATAGCGCTCCCCTTCGGTTTTGTCTCCGGCAAGGACCGTGGGATTCACCAGACAGAGCAGAAGACCGTCGGTAACCGGCGCAAGATCCGAGTAAAAGCGGCCGAATTCGGTTTCGGAAAAGCGGATGCTATAGTCGTCGGCCGCCGATGCCGGAATCTCATCCAGCAGGTTGGAAAGCGGCATAAAGAGCCCGTAGTCGACAAACTGATCGTAGACATAGGGATCCAAAAGACAAAGGAGCATTTCCCCGGTGATAAGCCAGCTCTTGATCTGCTCAAAGGCGCTGCTGCGAAGGCTGACATTGTAATAGAGAGACTCCCCCTCCGCTTCGGCCTCCGCCTTTTTTTCTGCCAGCTGCTCGTCCGAAAGGAGCGTCACGCCCACTGCCTTCACGATCTTCTTCCCGTCCCCATTGGAATCGGAGGAGAGTACCGAGGCAAAAGTGCGTTCCAGTTCATCAAGCCCCTGTTCGGTCAGAATAGCGGGACCGGCATAGAGCATTGAGATATCGGGATCGGTCTTTTTTGTCATCTGAAAGATCCCCACCACCAAAATCACAGCGAAAAAACCGATGATCAGGGTATGCCACTTGTAATGATACCAGAAATTTTCAAGCCATTTCAGAACTTTTTTCATCGCGAAAAAGCAGTAGTCTGCAAGGAAAGCGCCGGGAACTCAGTCCTGGGGCTTCATCGTCGGGAAAAGCAAAACGTCGCGGATCGAGGCGTTGTTGGTCAGAAGCATGATCAGGCGGTCGATGCC
>CAZGQH010000058.1:0-7894 GCA_964527575.1 uncultured Lachnospiraceae bacterium | reverse complement strand
CATGGTGTTGATATAGCAGTTGCCGACAGGCCGGTAGCCGTTCTCAGCCGCGCCGGCGCCGTTCCATCCGACCTGCGTTTCCGTGACCCAGAAGGGGCGGCTTTTGACAGGACGGCAGAAATCGTAAAAGAAAGCGGTTTTTGCCAGACGGTCCGCCGGATCGTAGTGGTTGTACTGAACCACATCCAGGGCGGCGTTCATGTCGTCATAGGAGAGGGTATTGTTCGGCATCATATCGGTGCCGACCGGCGCGGCGGTATAGCGGTGCATGATCTCCGCCTGCTCGCGGGTATAGGTGCAGATCTGCTCTTCCTGAAACCTACGCCAGACGGTGCGCAGGGAGGGATGAGACCATTCCTGCGGAAGAGGAGGCTCGACCTCGTCAAACGAGGCATAGGCAAGCGACCAGCGCGCCATTCCCCAGTGTTCGTTCAGCTCTTCGATGCTGCCGTACCGTTTCTTCAGATATGCCTGAAAGGCCGCGCGGCACAGCGGGCAATAGCAGCCGTTCCGATAGACGAACAGCTCGTTGTCGATCTGCCAGCCGACAACGCCCGGATGAGAGCCAAAGCGTTTTGCCAGCTGTTCGGTAATGATCCGGTTCTTTTCCCGCATCCGAGGCGATGTCTTGCAGGGATGACAGCGGGAGGAAACCGCTTCGCGCTCTCCCGTGGGAGACATCATCCTCATTTCGGGATAACGGTTCAGCATCCAGCGCGGCGGGGTGCAGGTCGGCGTACAGAGAATCACCGAAATGCCGGCCTCCTGCAGGCGGTCGACCGCCTGCTCCAGCCAGGCAAAGTCGAACCTTCCCTCCTCCGGTTCCATGCGTCCCCAGGCGAATTCTCCTATGCGCAGGACCTTGAGGCCGTATTCCCGACACCTCTCGATATCACGCGCAATCTCGGTCTTATCCCACAGCTCCGGGTAGTAAGCGGCTCCCAGTTGTATCATATTTTATCTCCTTTGGCAGACTTCATAAGGAAGTATAGCACAATTAAGCGCTATTGTCCAGATAAAACTGCCGCAAAGTTGCATTCGGCTCAACCTTACCGACCGGCAGAGAGGCATATGGAAAGACATTCGTCCGCAGATGCCTCGTGGCAACTACAGTTGCCACGGCAAAAACGCGAGAGCTCTTCTCTCTTTATGCTCCTTCTTCTCGCCTCACAACATGGATATGAATACATAAAACAGGCTTTTTCGCCCAAAGGGCTTTCCAAACGATAAAAAATATGCTATACTGAAGAATATTACAGTCAGAGGAAAGGATGCAAATCATGGATACCATTCTGAAATTACTGGAAAGCGACGGCCGCCTCGCCCCCGAAACCATCGCCGCGATGCTCGGTCTTCCCGCCGAAGAGGTGCAAAAGAAGATCGCCGACTACGAAAAGAGCGGCACCATCGTAGGCTATCAGGCACTGGTGGACTGGGACAAGACCGACCGGGAGATCGTCTCGGCGGTAATCGAGGTAAAGGTCACGCCTCAGCGCGACCGGGGCTTTGACAAGATCGCCGAAAAACTTCTGAACTACCCCGAAATCACCTCGATCTGCCTGATGAGCGGCTCCTACGACCTGCAGCTGGTCATCGAGGGCAAGACTTTAAGAGAGGTAGCCCAGTTTGTCGCCATGAAGCTGGCGCCCATGGAGTGCATCACCTCCACCTCCACCTCCTTTGTTCTGAAGAAATACAAGGACAAGGGTGTGCTTTATACCACCCCCGAGGAAGACGAAAGAGGAAACAGCCCGGTATGATTGACTACAATAAGCTTCTTCCCGAAAAGGTAGTCTCCCTACCCACCTCCGGGATCCGAAAATTCTTTGACCTTTTGGAAAACATGAAGGATGTAACCGCGCTGACGGTGGGGCAGCCCGACTTTGTCACCCCCTGGCATATCCGGGAGGCGGCCATCGAAAGCCTGGAGCGGGGCAAAACCTACTACACCTCCAACGCCGGTCTTGCCGAGGCACGGCGGGAAATCGCCGCCTACGCCTCCCGCCGTTTTTCTCTCTCCTATGACCCCGCCGACGAAATCCTCCTCACCGTAGGGGGAAGCGAGGCCATCGACATTGCGGTTCGTGCGCTGGTTCTCCCGGGAGACGAGGTCATCATCCCCGAGCCCTCCTTTGTCTGCTACGCCCCCATCGTCACCCTGGCGGGGGGAACCCCGGTGCGCCTTCCCTTAAAGGCCGAAAACAAATTCAAGCTGACCAAGGAGGAGCTGAAGGGCGCCCTCACCGAAAGAACAAAGCTTCTGGTGCTGCCCTTCCCCAACAACCCCACCGGCGCCATCCTCGAGCGGGAGGAGCTGGAGGAATTGGCGGCCGTCCTGCGGGACACCAATGTGGCCATCCTGTCGGATGAGATCTATGCCGAGCTGACCTATGGCAAGAAGCATGTCTCGATCGCCGCCATCGAGGGCATGCGGGAACGGACCATCGTCGTGGGCGGCTTCTCAAAGGCCTACGCCATGACCGGCTGGCGGTTAGGGTACACCATGGCGCCCCGGGAATTCACCGCCCAGATGTTCAAAATCCATCAGTACGCCATTATGTGCGCCCCCACCACCAGCCAGTTTGCCGCCATTGAGGCCTTAAAGAACGGAGATGCCGACATTGAAGCCATGAAGGAGGAGTATGACCGCCGCCGCCGCTTCATTCTCAAGGGACTTTCTGACATCGGCCTTCCCTGCTTCACCCCCGAAGGCGCCTTCTATGTCTTCCCGAAAATCGCCGGTTTCGGCCTCTCGGGCGAGGAATTCTGCGAACGGCTGCTCTACGAGCACAAGGTGGCCATCGTCCCCGGCGCCGCCTTCGGCGCCTCGGGCGAGGGCTTTGCCCGCATCTCCTATGCCTACTCGGTCAAGCATATCGAAACCGCCCTTGCCGGCATCGCCGCCTTCGTGGAAAAGCTGAAAAAAGAGGGCAAACCAGAATTCTGAAAAGACAAATCGTTTTTGCGGAATTTATCGATTCTTTTTACATTCAATCCCCGCAGTGTGCATGATCTGAAAAGATCAAAACACTGCGGTTTTTGTGGTTTTATCAATAGAGACGTAATATATTGACAAAAATGAAAAAAAGTGATATACTAAAATAAAATAAAATTTTCCGATTTATCTTATATAAAACATTCGAAGAGTATAACGGACATACAATAAAATCCAATTTATTTTGTTTAATTATACAAAATTTATTTGGAAAAATGATTATGGAAAAATATTCTTGACAAATTCCAAAAACTGTGCTATCATTGAAATAGAAAAATGTTTTTGGTAACCCCCGCAAGTCCTCTACGCCTGTTTGTCACAAAACAAACGGTTCTGACTTCGTATCGGTCGGTTTGCATACAAGACAAATAGCGCACAGGAACAGGCGGGATACCGTCTCTCTGTGCGCTATTCTTTTATTCTTTCCGAAGAAGGTGATTTCGGTGCAGCCCATCCAAGCTTAATGTACAACATCCACCCTAACCCTTTCGATATTTACTTAATAAAGACAGAATGATCTGTCCCAATCTAAAAAACGGAGGCTGTAATGAAAAAAGGATTGTCATTTCTCTTGTTGATTGCACTGTTACTGAGCACACTCATTCTCCCGGTTTTTGCTGTTCCTTCGACAGCAACATCGGAAGAAAAAACCGGTACCCAGGCTGAAGCTCCCCAGAGTACACCAGAAAACGAGTTTGTCTCTTTTGGAGCTCAGGAAGCTATTCTCCGCAAGACAAATGCAGAAAATATCGCCTATACCCTTCAGTTGAACTCATCTATCTCTTATGACTACGCAATCATAAGAGTTGCCGCTACGGAAAATCTCACCCTTGCCTCCTATGAAGCAATAACGCTCCCCTATGGCGAAGAAAATGTCACACTTCGGTTTTCAGTCAATAATCTTCTCTCCCCTCTCCCGCTCGACTACCTCAGCACGGCTTTTGATGAGATCCTCGTCAAAGCGATCCTTTTTCGGGATGATAAAAGCATTCAAACTGCCGAAATTTCGGTTTCGGTGCTTCCCACATCGGCAAACATTTTTGTCGGCTGTGTCGGTAAGCGCACCATTTTCGAAGAATATGCCGACACGCTAAAAGAGGACGGTACCATTACAGTGGCAGAACACAAGGCCGCCGTCAAATCCTGCCATGAGCTGACGCATACCATTCCCACATCGGAGTTTAATCAGACAGAAAATCTGGAAAAGCTGAAAACACCGATTCAACAGAACAAGGTTTTCAAACAATTCAACGAGACAACCCAAAAAGTAGAAAAACTTGAAAGCATTTTATCAACAGAAGAAGCTCTTTCCGGTCCGCCCACTCTCAGGGCACTCTCCACTGAGTATGCTTATGATACCAATATTCTTGTGACTCTGAAGATCACCGCACTGAATGGCGGCTACCGTCTTCAATTGCAGGGCATGGTTCTCTGGACCGATGTTACCACCGATATCAGCGGCGTGAACAGTCTGGCAGCTTTTCAGGCTATTTCTCATCCTGCTGGTAGTATCCAGATTCAGGTTATGGAGGATAACGGAGACACAGATACGGTTATCACCACTATTTATACAGCAACCAACGGATCTTATAATACAACCATAGACAACATTCTGGACAGCAGCGAAAACGGCCGGGACATCTATCTGAAAGTCAACATGGGAAATCACCGATTCTCGGTTGTCACCGGAACCAACGGCAAAGAGTATAATGTCACTACCGGTATTACCTACGACATCAAAACTACTCAGGCAGAAAAGAGTTATCTCGGCTCCGATCGGGAGGACCCCGAAGCTTATGACGCCATCAGCATCGCGCAGGCCATGGCAGTGGGATATCGCTTCTACGAACATATGAACAATAATAATGTCGGTTCCCCAGCAACTGTACACTATTATAACCCGGAAGCTAAAGAAGGGAATTACTATAGTGGCAATCAAAATATCACTATAGGAAAAAGCAGCTATTGCAACTGGGATCCAATTATACACGAGCTCGGTCATCTGGTTGCAGACAATATCGGCGTGACATCTTCTTTCGCACAAGAACACATCTTAAACGAAAATCTTTCAGAGCGATATGGAAAAGAACTCGGAATCAATGGAGGATGGAGCGAAGGATGGGCCAGTTACTTTTCTATGGCCGCTCAAAATTACTATGATAAAAATGTTTTTAACATATCTGATATATATTGTGTAGCAGATAATATGTATGCATTCTTATCTTTCGAACACAGTGAATCAACAAATATCACTCAATTAGAATCTTTGAATGTAGACTATATAACCCAATACGGTTTTGGTGAAGGAAACGAATTTGCTGTCACAGCCGCGCTTCTCTACATGGCAGAGGAAGAATCCCTCGATTTGGGATATCAATGGGTGTGGAATACAGCCAGATTGAGCGGTTGCTCAACCTTCTATGAATTTATGATCGAAGCCGAAGATGACATTTTCTATACAGATGCATCAATCTGGTTTAAGATTGGAAAAGTATTAGAGAAGCACAACTTTGTTGATGCACCGGATTTTTCTAAATCGTCACTGTTCAGCCGCTATACACAACCCACTTTCTATTGGAATTCTGCCAAAATCACAGATAATATAGCCACAGACAGCAATGGCACCAATTTCAACAATCATGTATACTATAATCAATCTAAGCTCCCTTTTTATAACAAGAATTTTGAACCGATATACGAAACCGCATGGATGAATTCCAGTACTGGTACTGGTACTGAACAGAAAAGTATGACCCTAAGCTATTCGGCCTGGAGTACTATTCTCAGCGGGATAAGCGGTTCATCGTTCTTCTACTGGGGAATCTCAACCTGTCAAGAAGATGCACCCTATACAGGCCCTTACTATTCCTCGCTCTTTAAGGGCGTATTAACCGAGGACATTCAGCAGATATATAACTTAGACACCAGTTACCCCAATTATGTAAATGCCGACAGCGAAGTATGGTACTCCTTTACCGCCCCACAAAGCGGAACCTATGACATCTACACCACCGGTTCCTTTGACTCCATCGGAGAAATTTATACCTCCGACAAATTTGTCACGCCGGTACAAACGGATGATCAATCAGGCGATGATAACAATTTCAAAATGACGCGTTATCTATCCGCCGGCAGTAAGATATATATTTGTGTCAAAGGTTACGCCGGGGCCTCCGGCACCTCCAATATCCGCATATCGCTTTCCTGATTCAGTAAACACGATCTACTTTAATTTGCTCCCAGAAAGGAGAACATTATGAAGCAACTCTTACGACTTCTCTTTCCTCTCACTCTTCTTATGATGCTCCTGACCGCCTGTGCCGGCACCCCGTCCGACTCCACGTCAAGCATTGATACTCCGGGCAGCACGCCTGTCTTTTCTTCATCGGATGCTCTCGTCAGTAACACACCGGAAACATCAACCATTCCCCCTTCTCCCGGCGTAGAGATTCGTTTCGAAGACGGAATAGACGTGAGTACATATCCGATTACATCCGAATTTCTTTTGAATTTAGAGTTCCTTGTTCCCTTTGCGGATACGGTTGATCTTTCTGTTAAACCCGGCGAATTTGGTATTTATCATGAAGAAACAAACACCTGGAAATCCGAATATTCCTGTACATGTCCACTTTCGCAATCCGCAGCATCTCATTCGCTCACCATGAAATACTTATCGGATAAACCCTCCACCGGATATATCCTGATCATTCTTAGTGATGAAAAGCTTCAATCCATAGGAATACTCTACTATGCCAGCGACGGCGAATACTTTGCCCTGTCTCGAATTTCTATTCCGGAAGCCCAAAAAGCTCTACAGTAGTTCTCATCATCCCGATCTCCTACACAAAAAGGGAACCTTTTCAGAAAGGTTCCCTTTTCTTGTATTTTTCGACACGCCGAAAAACCGGCAAGCCAGCCTGTGGGGTACCGTTCGGCCGTACAGAGCGGGCTACTTCAGCTCCACCACGGTGACACCGCCGTCGCCCTCGCCGTAGGCGCCGATGCGGTAGGAGGCAACCCGGCCGTCCACACGCAGCGCCTCCCAGAGGTAGCGCTTGAGGGCGCCGGTTCCCTTGCCGTGAATCAGGCGAACGGTGTGCATCCCCACCAGAATCGCATTGTCGAGATAACGGTCCACCACGAACCAGGCCTCCTCGCCGGTCATACCCCGCAGATCCACCTCGGTCTTGAAGGTTTTGGCCACCGACTCGTTCTGCCGGGCGGTCTTCTTTGCCGCCTTCACAGCGGCGGTCTCGGAATCCTCACAGAGCTTTAAATTCCGGATGTTGGTCTTGGTGTTGATGAGGCCGGTCTTCACCGTCACATTGCCCTTGGCGTCGGGGTCGGAGAGAAGAGTTCCCCGCCGGTCCACCGTCATGATGATGACCTCGTCCCCCGCCCGCAGGGGCCGGGGCAGGACATAGTTTTTGTCCTTCTTGTCCACCACCGGGTTCACCCGGTCGTCGGCCTCTTTCATGGAACGGCGGATGTTGGCGCGAGCCGACTCCAGCTCGCTGGCATAGCCCGCCGTATCCTTCGCCCGTTTGGCCCGGTCGAGCTCGGCCATCACATAATCGCTGGTGACCCGCGCCGATTCGAGCAGCGCGGTGGCCTTCTCCTGCGCCTTTTCCAGAGCCTCTTTGGCCTTGGCCTCCATGGCGGCAGCGTCTTTTTCAGCGCCGGCCAGGCGCTTTGCGTACTCTTTCCGGAGCCGCTCGGTCTCGGCGCGCTCCTTTTCGACGGCCTGCCGGGACTCCTCTAACTTGCCCAGCACCTGATCAAAGCTCTTGTTCCCGCCGTCCACCAGCTGGGAGGCACGGTCGATGACCGTCTCATCCAGCCCCAGCCGCCGGGAGATGGCGAAGGCGTTGGACTTGCCGGGAGCGCCGATGATCAGCC
>CAZGQH010000057.1:0-8020 GCA_964527575.1 uncultured Lachnospiraceae bacterium | reverse complement strand
GATGCCGTCTGGGACTTTCATGAAACGGTTTGTGGAACCTTTCATTTTACACGCAAAAGAAACGACTGACGAAAAAACTCCCTTGTATAAAGGGAGCTGTCAGCGAAGCTGACTGAGGGATTGTTCTACCAGCTTATAGAAAAGTATATGCCATATCAAAAGGTTTAGATTTATGGCTCACCCGGCGAGGGGTTCTCCTTCTTTGTGCTTTTAGGCAAAGGAATTTTGCACTCCCGCGGACTGCAACCGCCCTTTTTGAAAAAGGCGGGCGAAAACTTTTCGTTACTTTGCTATTGCAAGTTAGTTTATCGACAGACTGAAAGCCGACTCTCTGCCGCCGGATACCGGCGGCAGAGAGTCGGCTTGATTGGTTTGTATCCGAAAACAGAATCGGTCTCAAAGATAGGCAGCCAGCACCGAAACAAGAAAAAAGGCCAGCTGTAAAAAGAAGAAGAGCGGCACCAGAATCCGGAACCTCATGTGTTTTGTCTTGTGACGGAAAACATACATGCCGATCATAGCGCCCACGCCGCCGAAGAGAAACGCGGCGGTGAGAAGCGTGGCCTCGGGGGTGCGCCAGGCGCCCTTTTTTGCCTTTTTCTTATCCCGGACATAGAGAATCAGAGAAATCAGGTTGAGAAGAAAGAGAATGCCGGCAACAATCGGCGCATGCTCCACGATAAAGCGGCCGCAAAAAGAGAAGAATGCCATACGGTCAGATCACGAAGCCGAGCTTCTTGTAGACCTTGCGGAGGGTCTTCATGGCGAGATAGGAAGCGGTTTCCGCCCCCTTCTTCATCACCGACTCGAGATAGCCCTTGTCGGCCATCAGGCGGGTATACTCGGCCTGCAGCGGAGCAAGTCCGTCGGCCACCGCCTCGCCCACCGCCTGCTTGAAGCTGCCGTAGCCCTGCCCAGCAAACTCCCGCTCGATCTCCTCGTGACTCTTGCCGGTAAAGCAGGAATAGATATTCATCAGGTTGTTGATGCCCGCCTTGCCCTCGGCATAGCGCACCACCGTGTCGGAATCGGTGACGGCGCGCTTGAACTTCTTTAAAATCTCGTCCCGGCCGTCTAAAATCCGCACCGAACCGAAGTCGGTATCCGACTTGCTCATCTTCTTCTCCGGGTCGGAGAGCGATGCGATCTTGGCCCCTGCCTTGGGAATAAAGCCCTCGGGAATCCGGAAAACATCTCCGTATACCCCATTAAAGCGGGTAGCGATGTCCCGGGCCAACTCGAGATGCTGCTTCTGATCCTGCCCCACCGGCACAAGGTCGGTGTTGTAGAGCAGAATATCCGCCGCCATGAGCACCGGATAGGTGAAGAGCCCTGCGTTGATGTTGTCGGCATTCTTGGCCGACTTGTCCTTGAACTGCGTCATGCGGGAGAGCTCGCCAAACATGGTAAAGCAGCCAAGCGCCCAGGAGAGCTGGGTGTGGGCAGGAACGTGGGACTGCACGAAGAGCGTGCACTTCTCGGGATCGATACCGGCGGCGAGATAGAGCGCCAACAGCTCATAGGTGTGCCGCCGCAGCTCGGCAGGCACCTGCCGCACCGTGATGGCATGGAGATCCACCACGCAGTAGATGCAGTTATAGGTGTCCTGAAAATCCAGCCAGTTGCGAAGCGAGCCAAGATAATTCCCGATGGTCAGGTTGCCGCTGGGCTGAATTCCCGAAAAGATGATCGGCTTTTTCTCCGGGGCGGCTGCTCCGGCATTTGCTCCGTCTTTGATAATCGTATCTTCCATAATAACCTCTCACTCTCTGCCTTATCGATTGTTGTTCTGCCGAACTTCGGCGTCCATTTCCTTTACGACCTCGGCGAGAATCTTCACGCCCTCGACAATCTGCTCCTCGGTGGGGGTCGCGTAGGTCAGCCGGAAGGACTGGGAGGGGGCGCTCTCGTCGCAGTTGAAGGCCGTACCGGGTACCACCGCAACAAAACGATCCAATGCCCGCTTGACAAACTCGTCCAGCGGAATGGAGTCGGGCAGCGTGCACCAGAGGAAGAGGCCTCCCTCGGGACGGGTATAACCGACAAAGTCGGGCATGTATTCCGCTAAGGCCTTCAGCATGAGAGCCGACTTTCTCTTATAGAGCGCGCGGATTCCCGCGATGTGGGCATCGAGATCGTAATTAGCAAGATAGGCCGAGCAGAGCATCTGGAAGAACTGGTTGGTGTGGACATCCTCCACCTGCTTGGCCACCACGATCTTGGCGGCAATGGCGTCGGGCGCGGACAAAAAGCCGATCCGCATGCCTGCCGACAGCACCTTGGAGAAGGAGGTGCAGTAGACCACGATTCCTTCGGTATCAAACGACTTGATGGTGGGAATCTCCTCGCCGTCAAAGCGCAGCTCGCCGTAGGGATTGTCCTCTAAGATCACAAGTCCGTAGCGCACCGCGATATCGTAGATTTTTTTCCGTTTTTCAAGAGAGGTGCTGATGCCCGCCGGATTGTGGAAGGTGGGGATCACATAGAGAAGCTTTGCCCGGGGATTTTTCTTCACCGTCTCCTCGAGGGCCTCGATATTGATGCCGTCCTCTTCCAGCGGCACACCCACAACCTTTGCCCCGTTGGAACGGAAGGCGTTGAGCGCCCCGATGAAGGAGGGGTTCTCGGCGATCACCACATCCCCCTCGTTGCAGAGTACCTTGCAGGTCAGCTCGATGCCCTGCTGACCGCCTGTGACCACCAGCGTGGTGTTGCCTTCGGGATTGACGCCAAAGCGGGAGGCCATGCGTTCGGTCATCTGCTGCCGCAGCGCCGGATAGCCCTCGGTGATGCCGTACTGCAGCGCCTTGACCGGCTCGTTCTCCCAGATCTCTGCCGAAAGCTTCGCCATCGCCTCTGCCGGGAAGGACTCCGCCGCCGGATTGCCCGCCGCAAAGGCGATAATCCGGGGATCGGTCAGGCTCTTGAAGATCTCGCGGATGGCCGAGGGCTTCATATTTTTCAGTTTATCCGAAATTCTGTATTCCATGGTAGTACCTCTTTTCAGGAAAGATGGCGCCCTTTCTTCCCCTCCCTTCCGGTTGACATGGGAAATAGGCGAAAGACGACCGCTCTTTCTTTGCATATGGGGATATTTTATCATTTCTTTGTCAATATTGCAAGAGTAAACCGAAAAATACTTGAAAAACGATCGAAATATCCGAAACAAGGAGAGAAATCACAGAAATTCATATCAGGGCAGCACAGCCGCCCATAAAAGGCTCGCCACACTGCCCTGATCAATAACTGCTGAAAAATTGCCGAAATATCGGAAGTCCCGAAGAAAAACAGCCTTTCATTTTATCTCATCCCCGCCCCGCGCCGGGAATTACGCTTGACTATTTATCTTATACGCTTTATACGCCGGTTTGATGCCTTTATTTCTTATATATCTCCGTCTTCGCAATGGATTGTATACGCCCTTGGGCTGAGAGTAAAGGCACCTTCCCTGCCGATCGCGTTCCATTCCGCTATTGTTCCTTCGAATGTAATGTTCGCAAGACTCATACAAAATGCAAATGCATTGTATCCAATGCTTGTTACCCCCTCCGGGATCGTTATGTCCCTAAGACTGCGGCAATCCGCAAAGGTGCTCTCGCGAATACTCGTCACCCCGGTCGGCAGTACAATACCGGTCAGGCTGTCACAGCCTTGAAACGCACCATCTCCGATATCTCTTACGCTATCCGGGATCACAATACTGGCAAGACTGCTGCAATGCCAGAACGCCTCAGCGCCGATATCGGTCACACCGTCCGGAATGATCAGGCTTTCCAGATTGCTGCAGTCAGAAAACATTCTATTGCCGATACTCGTTATCCCGTCCGGCAATGTTACGCGTTTCAGATTGTCACAGCCTGCAAAAATGACGCTGCCAAAGCTTGTCACATGATTCGAAATCACCATTTCCGTCAAGCCGTTACAATCGGCAAACGCCCCACTTTCGATATTTGTCACGCTGTTCGGAATGTTGATTTCCGAAAGACTCTCACAGCCGTCAAACGCAGACGCTCCTATACTCACCACCTGATCCGGAATCGTTATACTCGTCAGTCTGCGGCATCCGTAGAACAGCCGGTCTCCTATGGCTGTCAGCCCTTCCGGAATGTTCACACGCTCCAATCTGTCGCAACCGCTAAAAACACCGGTGCCCATACTTGTCATACGATCCGGAAGCGTAACGCTCTCAAGACCATTACAACCATAGAACGCATCATTCCCGATACTTGTCACACTGTTCGGAATCGTCAGACGATACAGGCGAATACAACCATAGAACGCACTAGCACCGATCTTTGTCACACTGTCAGGTATCGTGATTCGATCAAGATAGCTGCAATGCTCAAACGCCTGATCCCCGATACTCATCAAACCCTCTGACAGCCTGATTATCCGAAGACCGGACTGGGCGAACGCCCGCTCTCCGATACTCGTTATACTGCCGGGAAGGCCGATCTCCTGAAGCGCGTCGCAATCCTCAAAGGCCGATCGATCAATACATGTCACACTGTTCGGAATGATGACAAGCTTAAGTTTTCGGCATTCTAAGAAAGCCTGATTGCCAATGCGTGTGACAGGTTTCCCCTGATAGGTAGCCGGAATCTGTACACGGGAAACAGATTTATAGTTTTCATGTAGCCTTACACAATAGGTGTCGTCGTCCAGTAACTGAAACCGAAATCTGCGCAGATCAATATCGCCGCAGACCGTGCAGATTCCCTCTTCATACTGATGGGCAGTATGGGGAGTCATGGCAGTGCTACTGTCCGGGACTGTGGATTCGGATCTTCCGCTATCCGAAGTTATCATGACAGGTATTTCTTTCCCGGTACAGCTGTTGAACAACAGCACCATACCAACCAGTAATACGCTGAGTGTCAGCATAGTAAAGATCAAGCGTTTCATAATCCCTTCCTTTCTGCCCGATCAACGCGGACGCAAACCCTACTGTCTTTTTACCGTACATCAATTATATTTCATAAAAAATATTTTGTCAATCATTAGAACAGAAAAATTACAGTCACTTCAACCATTTGAACTCCACTCATCAGCTGTCCGAGTACGCGGTCGAATCCCCGAAATAAAATCTTGCGATTTCGTCTCATCGTTTTTTTTCGGTTCCGGAACGAAAAAATTACCCTTTCGGAAACAAGAGCGAAAAATACTTGAAAAAACGTCGAAAATATGCTACCATATAGGAAAGAAGAAAGAAAAGTGCGCTGGCGCATTTTTCTCCGCACAATAAGGAAAAAAACGATGAACGAAGAAAAAGACACCCAACTGAACAGACCGCCCGAAGAGTCCTCCGCCGACAGCGCGAAAGAGACGACCGAGCGAAAAAAAGAGGCCGCCGAGGCGGCCCGCTTTACCCGCGAACAGCGGGAAAACCTGCCCGAAGGTGAGATAGGAAAGGAGCATCCCCACGAGGAGCATGAAATCGTCCTGCCCGAGGACAGACCGCCGAAGCTGACGGTCTTCAAAATCCTGAAGTATATCCTCATCGGCATTCTCCTCTTCGCCTTTATCCTGCTCCTCTACCGTATCTTCACCCAGAAGAAGGACTATGCCGACCTCTTCGTCTGGACCGACAAGGCGCTGGCGGCCTACGAGGAAAAGGGCTCGCTGACCGTCTGGACGCAGGATATGTCGAGCTTCACCCTCACTTTAGAGCGGGATGAGAACAATATCCCCACCAAGACCTATTCCTACACCTACTATCCCTACAGCGGCAGTGAGGATCGGCGGCAGTTTGACGGCTGCTTCATGGTCAGCAGCCCCATGTATATCGAAGAAACCGAGCAGCTGCTCATCACCTTCCGGGTCAACCGCACGGCAGGAGACAAACTGCGCGACTACTACAGTCTTTCAAGCTCGCCCAAAGGGGATGTATACCGCTTCCTTCTCGGCGATGGGATAAACCGTTATTCCGACTACGAGTATATCACCTTTGAGAAAAACAGCTATTTTTATTACCGGCTGGTCTTCAATAATGTTCCCTACTACTATGTCAAAAGCCATGTCGGCGTTTCCGAAAGCGACATCACCGAGCTCACCCTTTCGGTCTATTATTCCGGACTTTACAACATCGACAGCCCCCTGGAAACCATGACAGCGGGCAACAACCTGATCATGGGCGACCCCTATAAGATCAAAAAGGCGCTGCCGGCCGAAAAGGATGGATCCCTAAAGAAGGGACCGGCTTTTGTCACCGATGAGGAGGCCCTCCTCCCGGCCGAAAAGGAGAACCTGTAACATGCTGCTGAAACAAAAAGAAACCACGCTGGCCTACCGCTGCCCCTCCTGCGGCGCTACGGTTTTCAGTCTGGTCGGCGTCTTCGCCCTGTCGGGCGATATGCTCAAGCTTCGCTGCTCCTGCGGGAAAAGCGAGATGGTCATCACCTATACCGCAGACAAGAAGCTCCGCCTCACCCTTCCCTGCATCGCCTGCCCTAAACCCCATCACTATACCCTGGGACAGACGAATTTCTTCACCCGGGAGAAGGGCGTCTTCCGCCTGCCCTGCCCCTATACCGGCATCGACATCTGCTTCATCGGGGAAAAAGAAGAAGTGATTGCCGCGGTGGATAAGTCCAACGAGGAGCTTCTGAACCTGATGAAGAGCACAGGGATGGAAGATCTCTCGAAAATGCGGGGCGAGGAGGACGACGACACCCTGAAAAGTGAAAATCCTCTTCTTGAGGATGTGGTCTTCTATATGCTGAAGGAACTGGAGGAGGAAGATGCGATCCACTGCCTCTGTCAGGGAGAAAAGGGGGAATATACCTACCGCCTGCACCATGGCAAGGTGACAATTACCTGCCAAAAGTGCGGCGGAATGGTCACGCTTCCCATGACCGGCGTCACTGCTGCCGACCGCTTTCTGGAGCTCGGCTCCCTGCAGCTCGAATAACAATCTTTTTCAAAAAGGCGGAACCAAACCGGGCCATCTCCATATGATGATACAGGAAGGGAAAGCCCCCTTACCAATATTAATGAAAAATAATGGAGGTTCCTTATGAACTGTTTCTGCCGTTTATTTGACGATTCCACCCTCTGGCTCATCATCATCGCTGTCATTCTCTTCTCGCTCTTCTGCAACAACTCCGGCTGCGGTTGCGACAACTCCCTGAGAAACGGCTGCGGCTGCGGTTGCGGCTGCAACTGAGCGTAAATCTCGCCCGGTTTTGTAGGTTTGGCTGTCTGCCTCCGGGCAGACAGCCTTTTTTTTGTGGCAAACGCCAAATCCTGTATTTTTCAAAGAAAAAAAGAAAAAGCCCTTGATTTTTTCCCCTTTTTGTATTAGTATATATTTGTATGTCGTTATACTTTTTGCGACAAAAAGCGCCGCTTTTTCACAGAGCTTCCGCCAGATACGGATGTTTTCTTCACAAATAGAAAACCATCCATTGGCCGAAGGGTGTTTTGCCCGGCCGCTTTCCATTTCGCCGTACCAAGCCTATCCGATGGCCGGTAGTACGGTTGTCAAAGGAGAGATTACTATGTCTAACTTTAAGAGAATCGGTGTTCTGACCTCGGGCGGAGATGCGCCCGGCATGAATGCGGCGATCCGTGCGGTGACCCGCTATGCCCTGTCCCATGGGGTGGAGGTCTTCGGCATCTACGAAGGATATAAAGGCCTGATGAGCGGAAATATGAAGCTCTTTGATGAGCGGGATGTTTCCAACATTATTAACCGGGGCGGCACGATGCTGTATTCCGCCCGCAGTGAGGAGTTCCGCACCGAAGAGGGTATGCAGAAGGCGCTGAAGACCTGCCGTGACAACGGCATTGACGGCATTGTGGCTATCGGCGGCGACGGCACCTTCCGCGGTGCCACCGACCTGACCGCCCGCGGTTTGCCCTGTATCGGCCTCCCCGGCACCATCGACAACGATATCACCGCCACCGAATATACCATCGGCTGCGATACCGCTATGAACACCACCATCGAGATGGTGGACAGGCTGCGCGACACCTGCGAATCCCATGCCCGCTGCAATGTTGTGGAGGTCATGGGACG
>CAZGQH010000056.1:0-8078 GCA_964527575.1 uncultured Lachnospiraceae bacterium | reverse complement strand
TGAGAACCTGCCGATAAGCCGTCCAGCCTTCGGTGGTATAGAAGATCCGCGAATAGAGCTGTCTGCTGGTGGCAACTGCCGCCCGCAGGGCATTCCGGGTCTCGCTGCCGATCATATTGGAAAGGAAGGTCTCCAGTGTCTTTGCGGCGTTGTTGATCTCCGACTGAGTAGCGTCGGCCTTTTCATAAACCGCCTTGGCGGCCTTGATGGCGCTCTCGAGCGAACGCTTCACGGAAGCATAGTCGGCATTGTCGAGATAGGACTCGGCCTTCTCGATGGCAAGCTCCAGGGTGACGCGGTAGACCGAACCGCCTTCAAAGTCGGCATCCACCACAAAGCTGTAGCTGCCCGAACCGACCGTAGCCGCCACCTTGCCGTCGGTAAGACCGACGCTGCGGACACCGTCAATATTGGTCGAAAGGGCGGCACCGTCCAACGTGACCTTGCCCATATCCTTGGTGGGAAGCAGGATTTCGGCAGTTGCACCGAAGGGAACGGTGACATTCAGGCGAACCTTATTGCCATCCAGCCGCTCCCAGGAGGAGGACAGCTTGCCCCGGACGGTCTTCACATTGACATCCACCGAAGAGAGATCGCCGATAATGGAGGGATCGATGCGGAAGGTCTCATAGCCGTTCTGCACCTGCTTGATCCCCGCCAAGTGAGTGAAATACCACTCCTCGTAGGTGCCGAGGAAGTAGTGGTCGAAAGAACGGGTGCTGTTTTCCCACATCTCCCAGGTCGATTTCGAATCGGTTTCAAGCCAGAAGCCCCAGGAAGGATAGGTGGTCTGGGTAGCGATGCGATAAGCTACTTCCTCGTGACCAAAGTCACAGAGGATGGGCAGGATATAGCGGGTACCCACGCAGCCGGTGTCGAGGTGATAGTCTTTTTCGGTGATGTCCTTCACTAGACTGTTCACCACGCTCTCCACATGCTCATCCGGCACAAGGCCGAAGGCAAGCGGAATCAGGTTGGAGGTCTGACGGTAACGGGTACGGGTACCGATCTGACTCCAGGTCTTGGTCTCGTAGTAGCCCTTTTGTTCGTTATAGAACTTCTTATTGAATGCGGTATAGATTTTATCCATGGCGTCCTTGAAGGTCACCACATCGTTTGTCTTGCCCAGACGCTCGGCAAGCTCGGCCATATATTCAAGCGCGCCGTAAACAAAGGCGGTGCCCACAATACCCGAGCCTTCGGACGGATTCTCGTTATACTGCAGATTGGGGTTGCTGCCGCCCATAGGAGCGACCCAGTCGCCCAGCTGGCCGTCGGTACATACCCATCCGTTTCCGCGGAAGTCGGAGATATCCCGCATGGCCATGACCCGCATGGCGTCATACATTTCCTCACTGTAAGAGGTAGTGCCAAAATAATCTTCGAGGTCACGCACCCCGTAGATGAAGACGGTGTTCCAGACCACGTTGGTGGAAATGTTCCAGTCGGCGGTGGGCACCATGGGAGGCACGATCCCGTACTTTTCCTGGCAGTCCTTCATCACCTCGATAAATCCGGGAAGGGTAGCTGCCATGTCGAAGCTGAACATCATCGAGGTGAGAGCCACGTTGAGGTCGCCCAGCCAGCCGGTCTTCTCCAACATGGGGTCGCAGTGCTCGCCCTGGAAGTTGTCGGTCATGGCCACCCGCATGCTCTTGTGCAGGCGATTAAACATCTCGTTGGAGGAAGTGAAGTCGGAGATCACTTCCACATCGTTGGAAACGCGGTAGATCACCACGTCATCGGCCGTGAGCTCGCCGTCGTAACCGTCGATCTGGACATACTCAAAGCCCTTGTAGCTGAAGGTGGGCTCATAGGATTCGTTCTTGCCGCCGGCAGAATAGTAGATATCCTGCTGGAAGTAGGCATGGGGGTACCAGCTGGCCAGCTCGCCGTCGCTGCCGCCGTACTTCAGCACGCTGCCGTCGCTGTTGAGCTTCTGACCGTAGGTCAGGGTGATCTTATCCCCGGCCTTCTGGTTGATGTTCTTTAAGAGCACCCAACCGGCCGCCATCTCGGGGGATTCGATCCGCCAGGAGCCGTCGCCCAGCTTGATGATCTCTTCGGGTTTGAACTCGGCCACCTTCCGGATGGGAGCCTTCATCTGTGCCTCCAGCTTGCCGAGAGGCTTCGCCATAACCGAAGCATTCTTCCAGGAGCTGTCGTCATAGCCGGCCGTGTCAAAGCCGGTCAGCACCTTGCGGGCGTCGTATACATCGCCGTAATACATGCTGTTGGCCGTAATCGGACCGTCCTGCGTCACCTTCCAGCTGGTGTCGGAGACAACGGTATCGGTAGTACCGTCGGTATACCGGATGTCGAGACGGAGCATCAGCTTGGGATCGTCCCGCCAGTTAGCCGTCGGCCAGTTCCAGACGCCGCCGATCTCGTTGTAATGGCTGTTGCCCAGCTCCACACCCAGAGCGTTCGTGCCCTCCTTGAGCATTTCCGTGAGATCAAAGGTGCGGTAATAGACCGTCTTGTCGTACTGTGTGACATAGGGATTCAGCACGGTGTCATCCGGCTTCTTGCCGTTTACCGTCAGCTCAAAAAAGCCGAGACCGCAGAGCGAGACCAGCGCGGACTCAATCTTCTTGTTCACGCTGAACTCCTTGCGGAGCACCGTGGCCGCCCGGGAGCCGCCGCCGCGCAGCGTAACCGAGGTGCCCCAGGGAGAAGCACCGTAATTTTCCGCCTGATCGGGCGTGCTCCAGGCCGAGTCGTTGAAATCGGCCTGCTGCCAACCGGAGGAGGGTGCCGACTTCGTCACCTTCCAGCCGTTCTTATCGGTGCTGTAGGTAGCGGAAGTTCCGTCGGAATAGCTGACCTTGATTTTGGCCACCAGACCGGCATAGCCCACCGAGGAATTGTTCACCTTGAAGGCGAGCGCGTTCTTACCGGTCGTCACGAATTCGCTGCCAAGATAGAAGGTTCCGTCGTTCCAGAGGGACATGGAGCCGATCTCATGGCCGTTTAAGTAAGCGGTAGCACTGTCGTCGGCGGTGAAGGCCACCTCAAAGTTCGAAACCGTCTTGTCGGCGGGAACGTCAAAGACAAAGCGGAAATATTCGTCCCCTGCAGGAGAGGAGGCAAAGGCAGCCCCACTGCGCAGCCAGATCCACTTGGCGCCGGCGAGAGTCAGCTCGCCCTTCTGCTGGGGATGACCGATCCACTGTCCGGTCCACTCGTTCTCGCCCACACCGGTGGAGAAGCGCGCCACCGAGCTGGTAGCCTCCTCGCCCTTCCGGCTGTAAACCGTAACGGCCCAATAATAAAGGGTGCGGGTCTTGAGAGCCGGACCGCCGTAGGCCACGTCGAGCATCTGGTCGGAGTTCACCTTACCGGTATCCCAGACCGTGCCCTTGCCGGCCTTAACATCGGCCTCGCTTTCCGAAACGATCAGACGGTAGGCACTCTGCCCGTCATCCCGCCGGCTGCTCTTGGCAGTCCAGCTGAAGATAGGATCTCCCTCGATCCCCAAGGGATCGGTAAAGGAGGAGACCTTCAGCTCTTCCACCGTCAGCGTTTCTTCTGCCGCCACACCTGCCAGAGGAACGGCGAAGCTCCCCAACATGGAGGCCGCCAAAATAGCGCTGAGGACCCGTTTCCAAAAACCTTTTTTCATGATTCGATCTTCCTTTCTGTTTGATCTATACAATCATACGGGGTAAAATCACACTTTTTTATTCGGCCGAAATTTTGTCGATTTTTCGACAAAATTCGCAAAATAAGGGAAAAAGCAGCCGATATGAGATAAAGGAAAGAGCGCTTAAACGCTTCTGCCATCCTCAGGTATCCTGCTGCTCTATCATATGCGACGAAAAACTCTGCCCCTTTGGCTTCAGTATAAAGCATTCTGACAAAAAAAACAAGGGGGACTTTATGGAAAGTTGGGGGGCATTTCAACGGTATTCGCCCGGCGGTGCCGCCGCCAGGCGCCGGGGGTCTCCCCCATTTGCTCCCGAAAAACCTTATAAAAAAACTTTACATCGGAATAGCCCACCCGACCGGCAATCGCCGCCACCGACAGCGTGGTCTCCTCCAAAAGGTGGCAGGCCTGCTCCACCCGGATCTCCTGCAGAGCGGCAATCACCGTCTTGCCGGTGATCTTCTGAAAGAGGGTGCGGAAGTAGTTCACCGACAGGTAGGCTCTCCGTGCAAGATGCTCGCAGGAGACCGGCTCGGCAGCGTGCTCCTCCAGATAAGAGAGCGTCTGGCGCACCAGCAGCCGGTGAAGCACCTGCTGATCCTTTTTCTGACAGTTCTCCCGATAGAGCCGGAAAATGCGGATAAGAAGCTTGGTAAGCTCGGCCTTGAGAATCTGCACATAGCCGTCCGCCCGCCTCTCGTACTCGACGGTCATCTCCTCAAAGGAACGACGGATCTCCCCGGGCGTCGGGCCCACCAGACGGAGATATTCCCCCGGCGCCTCCTCCGAACGGAGGCGGTGGAGCAGATAGTGATACGCCACCCCCAGAAAATCGCGGCAGTTTATATCGGAAAGGCCCGCCATATTGGGCAGAAAGAGGCAGTTGCAGATGAGGAGCGGGTCATCGTCATCGGAGGTAAAGGAATGTACGACATGAGGATTGAAGAGAAAGAGATCGCCCTCGGCGATGGGAACCTGCTCCCCGTTGATGGTCTGCTCCCCCCGACCGGCGGCTACAAAGACAATTTCGATAAAATCCTCATGCGTGTGGGCAGGATGATGCCCCACAATCCGCTCCGACATCATGCGGATACTCTCCCCTGTCCGGGCATATGCCCGAAAGGAAAGCTGCCGATAGCCGTTTTCTTCTGCCATTTTCTCACCCCTTCTTTTCTTCATTATACACAACGGACAGACGGCGGTCAAGAGCTTTTGCCGAAATGTCAGAAACAGGGGAGGAAGGGAGCTTTTTCCGACAAGAAAGCGGGAAAGCGTTTTAAAAATAATATTTCCTGCGGCTCGCTCGTGGCCGATTTGCTTGCGGGTGGATCGCACGCGTCCGAATCGCACGCGTCCGAATCGTGCGCGTCCGAATCGTGCGCGGTATTGTCGCTTTTTTTCAGAAAAAACAAAAGGACGCCTTCCAAAAGCGTCCTTCGGAGCGTGCTCCGGTCACCGATTCATTTCCCGCTCAAAGGAAAGAAAACGGGTACCCTGAAAATTCAGCTTTCCCCGATCGCCCTCGGCGAGGGCTCCGTATTCCCGTCCGTCTACCGAAAGCTCCATGCGGTCCCCCGACTCCACCTGAAAGGTGACATAGTAGGTCGAGGAATGAAAGGTGTGACCCATACCACTGCCGGCATCAGCGTGGTGATGGTGGTGTACCTCGGTCCGCTTGGCCACAATAAGCGCCGGAACGGTCAGACGGGGCGCGTGATTGTTTTTGTTCCAGCCGATGATATTCCGGACAATCGTGAAGACAATTACGCCCAAAATCAAAAAAAAGACGAGAAAGAAAAGAATCTCAAAACCGCCGAAAAACATAAAAAGCCTCCGTTATGAGAGAGTGGGACAACCCATGCGCCCGCTTTACTGCTTTAACTTCAAACAGATTATAGCACACCCCGCGTCTTTTTGCAAGGGATACGGCAGGAAACACCACCCCGTCAAAACCGGAGTCCGCTCCCACGGCCAACGTCTGTCCGACCCGCCCTACCGGTAGCCAAAAACACCCCGTACAAAACAGAGTGTTTCCTTGGGCGCATTGTGACCCCAATCGATGTTTCTCTAATCGATAGTTTTCCTTTTCGGTGTTGAAAATGCGAGCCCCGTGCAAATGCACACTGTAAGTAAAATAAGAATCGCAAGTAGACCGATAAGTATAAGAATAATCGGTATCCAAGCATTTTTATGTTCCCAATTTTGTATTGTCCATACGCTGTTCTACACCAAAAACAAGGAAGTAGCGAGCGAAATAAGTGTATTTACGGTACGCCTCATTTTCGAACCTGAGGAAAAGAATATTTCATCTAAAAGCGTGTGTACGAATGTCAATACAGCGTAATATATACAACAAAAAGGGAAAAACACCATCGCACCGACCACAAATATGCCGATAAATGCGACAAAAAAGTCCCCAACCTTGTCCCAGCAGAACGATAGCAACATAAATAGCCAGCGCGGGAATCGGCAACATATATGCTGTAATAAGAACACATACATAACCAATTGGAAAACACGCAAATATTGCTCTCATCGCTCCACCGCCCTTCTGCAACATGAATTCTATAATTTTATTATATCATAATCTCTGTAAGGGTGTTAAGGGACGCAAAGTCACACAGCAAACGATAGCAAGCGTTAGATAAAAATGCTTTTCGCCCCGTCGAAAGAAAATTGTACTACATCACTATTCTTTCTTATTTCCCAAGCCCTTAAGAAATTTAAGAAAAAAACAAGCCCCATGAACAATCGTACATGAGTCTTGGACTGTACTGCTCTAAAAAACAGCTGAAGACCGTATTTACTTGCGTTTTTTCCTTCTACTATTGAAAAAAATCCAAATAATTATGTATATTAAACCGGCATATCCCGATATAAAGAAAACACTGAAAACAAGATCCGGAACGACAGATTTATCAAGAATTATATATTCATATACAATTCCCCACACTCCAGCAATCATGACAATAATGGCAGAAACATAAAGCAGACTGTCGGTTATTTTCTTTTTCATAAATGCTTCCTCCATCTTAACATGTCGGAGAGTTCGATAAATCATTTTTGTATGTTATTATACCGTATTATCAAAGGGATGTAAAACTTGACACAATCAACTCTCCCGAATCATTTTTTTCAAAAACAATTTCGTATGCGTCATTATTTATCCATACTTTGAATTTTATCCTATCCATATTCTCACTGAATTCCTCAAGAGTATCGGGAACTTGGGGAGAAAAGACCTCGATATATCGATCAAAAAAACCTCTATCTCTATTTTCGGAATAGGTAACGGTTTTGTCAAATTTAATCGAAATCCTATCGCCATACTTTTCTAATATTTCAGGTGCGGTGTTAATATATTCTTCCGCTTGTGCTTTGTAAACATCAAAATACGCATGTTTTTTCTTAGCAGCCGTGAATCCCTGTAAAGCAAAGAAAACGCTCGCCCCCCAAAAGCAAATGATAGCAATAACCCCGATCAAGATAATAAGATTTCTTTTCTTTTTCATTGTTTTACCACCTTTCTGATCATCGATCTGAAAATTATTTCATTTCCTGATTTGCCTTTGCCGTTCTGCAAGAAGAAACAAGCATTACGCGAAGGGCAGCACATTGAGCGGAGAGTTTTTTATATTGTTGATCGTTGATATAATTCGTTCTATACAGCAATTCAAGCCAATATCCTGTTTCACTTGCTTCTTTGAGAGCAATTTCAAGTTTCGAGATGAAATCCTTTTTGCCTTGGGCGTACTGTGCCTCGTGAATATTCGCGCCGATGGAAGTACCGCTTCTGCCGATCTGATTTGTGACAATAGATTCATGATTGGATTTAAGATATTTGACAAGATTAATGATGTCAACGGAAAATTCCATTGATAATTCACGCAGTTTTGATTCAACCATAATAGCACATCGCTTTCTGACTACATTATTGCATAAAATTGACTGTTTGTAAAGAGTAATGTATCGGCTCCGCCGAAGTGATGGTATGCTCCGCATAGTGATGTTGCTCCCGTCGGTCGCAGTGATGTGATGTGTTCCGCATCCTCACGCACGAAGTGCGCATCTCGTTCCGCATAAGCGGAACACATCGTTCCAAAACAAAAACGCACTTCTTTCGAAGTGCGTTTTGTTTTAGAGGCGCCACCCGGGGCCGCCTGCGGCGGCCATCGTCTGTCCGATTCCGCCCTGCGGGTCTAATAAAAAAGCACTCCGTACGGAGTGCTTTTCTTTTTGGAGGCGCCACCCGGAATCGGACCGGGGATGAAGGTTTTGCAGACCTCTGCCTTACCGCTTGGCTATGGCGCCGGACAAAAAACAAGAGATAATCGACAACTTTCTTTATCCGTCATTCAATCATCTCTTGTTTTGTTTGGAGCGGATTACGGGGCTCGAACCCGCCACCTCGACCTTGGCAAGGTCGCGC
>CAZGQH010000055.1:0-8088 GCA_964527575.1 uncultured Lachnospiraceae bacterium | reverse complement strand
TGGAGATGGCCATCGACCCCGCCATGCAGCTTCCCACCCACATCGTCTCCAGTGAATATGTGAATATGAACGACGAGAAGATGTCCAAGTCCAAGGGCAATCTGATCTCGGTGCACGACCTCTGCTACAACTATCCCATCGATGCGGTGCGCTTCTATACCATCCTCTATAACCCCGAGAAGCGTGATGTGAACTTCTCGATTTCCGAGATGATCCAGACCTACAACAAGTTCCTCTGCGGCGGTTTCGGCAATTTTGTCAACCGCAACCTCTCTTTCTTAGTGAAGAAGTTCGGGGGCAAGGTGCCTGCCGGAAAGGTGGACGGCGAGGTCAAGGCCTATGTGGAGTCTCTCTACGACAGCATGGGCGAGAAGTTCGAGAGCGGCGAGCTGCGCAGCGCCGCCGAGGACATGGTGGACTTGATCCAGTACGCCAACAAATATTACGACGAGGCCAAGCCCTGGGTGGCCGCCAAGGAGGATATGGCCCGGTTTGGCGATATCACCGCCACCTGTCTCTATCTCATGGCCAACATGGCCAACCTCTTTGCGCCGGTGATTCCGGTGGGAACCGAGGCGCTGCGGAAGATTCTCTCCCTGCCGAAGGCGGCCTGGGAGCCGATCACCCTGCCCGAAAGATTTACGCTGGGCGAGGTGCCGATCCTCTATACCCGCCTCGACGAGAAAGAGGCCTGAGCTTTTATAAAACAAACCTGAAAACCGTGTTTTTTTCGACGAATTTGTGGAGAAAAATACGGTTTTTCTTTTTTCTGTCAGAAAAGGTTGACGGAAAAAAAGAAAGACGATATAATGAACAAAAGAAATGCAGCCTCATGAGGATTATTTGTGTGAAAAGGAGATTTCCGTATGAAAAAGGCAAGTGTTTTTCTGCTGCTTATGCTGCTTGCGGCCTTACTTGGCCTGATGACCGCCTGTAACGGCAAAACGGCCGATTCCACGGGCGAGAATTCCAAAGCCGGCAGCACGCCGGTGAGTACCCCGGCGGGTACGCCCGACGGCACGACCCCGAACAGCACCGAGGATTCCATTCCCCCGGTGGAGCCGGGGACGCTGACGATTGCTGGCAAGCCGATTGCCGATTATACCATCGTTTACGCCAAGAGCGAATATGCGGCGCTGCGGGGCAGATTGAACGGCACCGAATACGATTTCTACCGCCTCACCGCCGAAAAGCTGGCTGCGGATCTGAAGGAGCTCACCGGCGCGGAATTTACCGTGAAGCAGGACACCTCGACGCCGAAGGGCGAGCTTGAAATCCTGGTGGGGCCCACCAACCGGGCGGAGTCGGCCTTTGTGTCAGAGCTTGACATCTACGACTATGTGGTTCGTCTGGAGGGCAGCAAGCTTGTGGTGGGGGGCGGCAACAACATAACCTCCTATACCGGAAACTTAAAGACCTATTATACCTATGCTTCCACCTATCACGCCTTTGACGATGCGGCGGTCTTTCTGAGGGATGAATTGCAGAAGGGCGACTACGATATAGGGGCCGGCTTCGACCGGTCGGGCAGCCGCCACTTTACCACCATCGCCTGCATCGGGGACAGCATCACTGAGGGGGTTCTCGCCTCCGACTGGAACTACTGTGCCTACCCGGCGGTGCTTCAGCGCTATCTCTGGCAGGATTATGTGGTGATCAACTACGGCAACGGCGGCAAAACCATGCGGAACGACCTGAATGCGGGCTGGATGGGAACGCCCCAGCATGCGGCCTGCCGGAAGAATCTTGCCAAGATCGATCTGGCACTGGTGATGCTGGGAACCAACGATTCCGGCTACGATGCGATCTGGACCGGAGAAGATGACGAGCGCTACCTTCAGGATGCCCGGACGCTCATCCAAGATTTGACCGAGGGAAATGAGAAAATCAAGAGCGTGATTCTGAACTGTCCGGCCTATTACGGCAACGGCACCTCAGCCTCCCTCCGCGTCCGCAGTCTGCAGGCCGCTCTGCCCGACTATCTGAAGGAGAACGGCTATCCCGGCGTGATGTTTTATGACATGCACGCCTTTACCGATAAAAATCTGGGGTCGGCTCTCTTTCCCGATGCGATTCATCCAAACGACAAGGGCTACGCCTTGATGGCGGAGGGACTGTCGAAGGTCATCCCCGCCTTTGTGTCGGGCGAGTGGGACTTTGTGCCCGAGCCGGTGGAGGTGCCGAAGGGAGAGGCTCCCGATGTGCCGGTGCCTGCCGGTTCCCGGAATCTTCTCGGAAAAGAGCTGGATGCGCTCTATCCCCTGTCCTCCGCCCCCTATCTGAGCTGGTATATGGGCGGCGCGCCCTATATCTTTATGGACCTGAACGCCTTCTCGGGAACGACGGTCACCAATATCGAATTTCCCGTTTCCTCTGCCGTGGAGGGAAGCCGTTTCACCGTCTCGGTGGTGAAGTACAGCTATCCGAAGGTCACCGAGACCCTGAAAACCTACACACTGACGGCGGACTTCTCCTGTGCGGCCTCCTGGGTCAGGTTTGGCGACCTTTCCATTGAGGTGCCGGAGGGCTATACCCTGGGGCTCGGTTCGCCGGGCGATACCCTGATCCCCCTCTACCTGAACGCGACTACGGCGGGTTATTCCTTCTACGGCACCGATGTGGGCAGCATCAATACCACCACGCTGGCCTTCAATATCTACGGCAAAGGCGGCACCGGCAGCACCGGCGGCGGTGAGAGCGACAAGGGGATTGCGGCGGGCTCGGAAAATCTTCTCGGCCGGGAGCTCGACCGGGAATTTCCGGTGGCGGCTTTCGAAAACTGGGCTTACGACGGGGCTCCTTATCTTTACATGAATCTTTCACTCTTTGAGGGGCGGAAAATCACCGATCTGGAGATTCCGGTGAAGAGTTCGCCGGCGGGCGGCAGAATGACCCTGTCGGTGGTTCGCTTCTCCGGCCGGATCACCGAAACGCTCATGACGGTTACCCTGATCTGCGAGGAGGCGGTGACAAGTCCCGCCTGGGTCCTCTTCCATGACCTTGACCTTGCCGTGCCGGAGGGCTGTACGCTTGCCTTTGGCGCCTCCTCCGATACGGTCCGTCTGGGCTTTCTGAACGCCAAGGTTCCGGGGTATGAATTTTACAACCGGGAGGGCGGCGTGAACAGCGGCGCCTGTCTTGCCTTCAATGTCTATGGAACCAAAGCCGAGCTTCCCGACAGGGGGATCGCGGCCGGTTCGGAAAATCTCCTTCCCCTCGATATCGCCCGCGCCTATCCCATTCCCGTGCCCTTCTTTGCGGACTGGGCCTACGGCGGCGCGCCCTATGTCTACAAGAATCTCTCCCTGTTTGAAGGGAAGACGATTACCGACATCGAGGCGCCGGTGAGAAGCGCGCCGGCAGGGGGCAAAATGACGGTCTCGGTGGTGAAGCTGGGGGCAAACGGCTATGTCAGCGAGACGAAAGAGAGCTATATCCTGACGGCCGACCGCGCGCTGTCGAACGAATGGGTTCATTTTTCCGGCCTGAACATTGAAGTGCCGGAGGGCTACACCTTGGCCTTTGGCGCGCCGGGGGATACCGTGCTGCTCCTCTTCATCAACATGTTGATAGACGGTTATACCTTCTACGGCGCCGGCAACGGAACGGTCAACGATAACGCTTCCATCGTCTTTAATGTTTACGGGAAATCGGGTAACCTCGGATAATTTACCCGGGCTGCATGGGACAGCCCGAGCTGTCCCATGCAGCTCGAATTGCCCGATGCAGCGGCGTTGGACTCTCTGCAAAATCCTGTTAAGCAAGAAAACAAGGGGATAAAAATGAAAAAATACATGAAAAAGCTTATGGGCGTCGTGGGCGCCTGTGCGATACTGGCAGAAACGATTTGTCCGGCTTTTGCCTTTGCGGCGTCGTCCGATGCCGATTGGCTGGGGGAAAAATCCCCGATCGAGCAGCCCTATGCGTATGTCTCGGGCGGCTCCTTTTCGGGGAAAGAGCAGCCCTATTCGCCCGACCCGCTGGTCGCCTACCGTTGGGACAATCCCACCGCCGCGGATGAGCTGCAGATCTTTGTGAGAAAGCCGGTTTCGGCCTCTTCGGAGGAGTCCGGGAGTTTTATCGGGCTAAAGACCGTTTCCACCGATTCCCTCGGTATTGAGGTGAGGGGGAGCGGTACCATTATGATCGATTTCGGCAGAGAATTCGCCGGGTGGCTGGAAATCGATTCTCCCGATCTTTCCGGCAGGGTGACCCTGGGTATCAGCGAATTTACCCAGCCCACCTTTGCCAATCCGCCGGCGCAGTCGATTTCCAAGACAAAAGAGCCGAAAAAGTATGGCGATACCTACCGGCTGGAAACAAACGATGAGCTTTATGAGGGAGTCCGCTTCGCTTTTATCAATATCGAAGAGTTTGATAAGCCGTTTCATATCACCGATATCCGTCTTGTCTGCCAGACAAAGCCTGTGAATTACAACGGAAGCTTCGATTCGGATAACGAGATGCTGAATCGGATCTGGTATACAGCCGCCTATGTTGTGCGGACAAATTTGCGGAAGGATTATTTTGCCGCCATTCTGAACGATCGCGGCGACCGTTTTTCCTGGACGGGGGACGCCTATCCGGCGCAGGCCGCCGCGCTGGTGGCGTTCGGCAATTACGATTTTGTACTGCAGAATCTTCGGTATACGGCCTCCCATTCCAACGGAATCGAGAGCTATGAGCTCTACTGGATCTTCAGCCTTGTGGATTATTATACCTATACGGGCGACAAAGACGGGGTAATTAGCCTTTTGTCCCAGGCGACTTCGCGTCTTGACCACGCTTACAGTATCTATGGGAAAAATCCGCATCTTGGCTTTTTCGGCTGGGACGAGCGCCTTGGCGCCGGCTTTGAAAATCCCAATATTGAGGAAAATCAAAACGCCTATAAAATGCTGGCTATCCGGGCATGGCGTGAGTTTTCCGACGTTTTAGAGGATATCGGGCAATCCGGCCTTGCAAAAAAATACCGGGGCTATGCCGAGCAGAAGACGAAAGAGATTCTGTCCGATCCGGAGTGGTATGAATCCTTCGGTCTGCATGCCGCCGCCGACGCCATCAATGCCGGGGTCGCCGCCGGTGAAGCCGCCGACACACTCTATGAGCGCTACTTTACCGATCGCCTGAACCGTCTTTCCTATTCTCCCTTTAATCAGTATTTTATTCTGCAGGCGATGGCGGGTGCAGGCCGGCAGGACGATGCGGTATCGGCCATTCTGGATATGTATGGCGGGATGATCGATTACGGCGCCACGACTTTCTTTGAGGTCTACCGTCCCGGATGGAATGCGGGAATCGGCGTCAACGGGGCCGTCCCCAACTGCCAGGTCGGCTTTACCAGCCTTGCCCATCCCTGGGGCGCCGGCGTTCTGACCTGGATGCAGGAAGAGCTTCTGGGGATCCAGGCCGACTCGCCGGGCTTTGCCTCCTTCTCGGTTCGCCCGCACCTCGGCAGACAGCTGACCCGCGTGTCCGGGGAGACCCCCACTCCCTACGGAAGGATCGAGGCTTTCTTTGATCTCGAAAAAGGGACGGCAAGGGTGACCGTCCCGGAGGGGACGACCGGGCGGATCGGCATTCCGAAGGCCGAAAAGACGATTCTGTCGGTCAGAATGAACGGCCGGGATGTGACCGCGGACGGGGAAGACGGGGATTTTCTTTATTTTGAACGGCTGTCCGGCGGAACCTATGAGTTTGTCATCGAATACAGCGGAAAGACGCCTGTCTATGAGGAAGCGGCGTATCGGTATCCTGCAGAGACCGTGGGGATTGACCGGGAAACCCAAGGAAGCTGGGGCGGCGTTTACGGCTCGGAGGGCTATCTCTTATGCAATTATTCGGCCGACGATCTGGTTCTCCTTCCCGATTATGTAAACGCGGTCCGTTTCCGAAAAGCGGTCTGCACGCAGTGGGTCGCCAAGGCCGATGACCCCCGTGCGCTTCCCTCCAACCCCTACAATGCGGGGCGAAGGCAGATCGGTGCCTACCATACAGACGGTGTGGAGCAGCTGGCGCAGAGCATGGTGGTGGATATCGAGCTGAAGGAGAAAACACCCTACACGGTTGCCCTCTATTTTGTGGATTGGGACGGGCAGGGGAGAAGCCTTTCGGTGGATATGTTTGACGGGGACAGTCTGAACCTCGTCGCGCCCGCTCAGGTGGTGTCGGACTTTTCCGGCGGCGCCTATCTGATCTATCGCTACGATAATTCGGCGCGTTTCCGCATCAACCTGATTGCCGGGGAGAATGCGGTGCTGAGCGGAATCTTCTTCGGGCAGGGAGAGGGAAAAATCCCCGAAACCGCCTCGAATTTTATCGACAACAGGCATGCGGAGATTCAGTATTCGGAAAACTGGACGCATATGGACTATGTGGGATGGGGCACCTATCACAACTCCATGAGCTTTTCCAATCATAAGGGGGAATCGGCCACCTTTACCTTTGAGGGAACCGGCATCTCCTATATGGCAAGCCGGGAGAGCAACCGGGGGATTGCTGAGATCTTTCTTGATGGCGTTTCACAGGGAAGGTTTGACCTTTATTCGCCGGAGGTTCTGAGACAGCAGACGATATTTGAGGCCAAAGGGCTTCCGGAGGGAAAGCATACCCTGCGGGTCGTGGTGACGGGCGACAAGAATCCCAAGGCTACCGACCGCCATGTGGATCTGGATGCTCTGGTCATATGGGGCCGCTTGTCCAACCGCGCAGAGCAAAAAGTGGACGACCAGGATAACGTTCTTCTTCACTACTCCTCATCGGGTTGGCAGCAGGTGGCCTTCGGCGGGCAGAATGCCTACAAGGATACCATCAGCTTTTCGAGGCGGAAGGGAGACTTTTGCGAATTCAAATTTGAAGGAAACAGCATCTCCTACATCGCCTGCACGGAGCCCAACCGCGGCATTGCGGAAATCTTCATCGACGGCATATCCTACGGGGAATTCGACTGCTATGCGCCGACCATGCTTCGCCAGCAGACTGTTTTTACGATCGATAATCTGTCCGAGGGAGAGCATACCATCCGGGTGGCGGTGACCGGAAAGAAAAATCCGGCTGCGACCGACTGCTATATCGATATCGATGCGTTTGCCTGTTCATACAAGCTGATTTCGCTGGAGTCGATTCCGGAGCTTGTTCATCTGGAGTCGCCGAAGGCGGGAGAGACAAAGCTTGTTCTGCCGACTCTTCCGGAGGGCTTTGCGATCGCCATTGCCTCCAGCAGTCATCCCGATATTATCGCAGAGGACGGTTCGATCACATTTCCCAAGGCCGATACGGTTGTCCGCGTTACGCTTCTCGTTACCGCTGACGACGGCAGCGTGGAGAAAACCGTGGAGGTGACCGTTCCGCGCTCAGCTGATCCTGACGATCCGGTACCCGATCCCGATCCGGAACCCGACCCGGACAAAAGCAGCGGCAATTCGGCGGATTCCGACAAGAGCCGGGGAACGCTGCTTTTGATTTTGGCTGTGGTCGTTCTTCTCATCGCCGGCGCTTCAATCGGAATCTGGTATGTTGTAAAAAGAAAGAACCGAAGAGAGCAAAGCTGACAAAACCTCCGGCTGTCGGAAGCGCTCTTTCGGCCGAGGCAGCTCGGCGGGGCAGATATGCTGTCAGACGCCGCAGCGGTTTTCGCGCTCTTTGGGCCGGAAAATGAAACGGTGTCGCAAAAAGAGAATAAAGATACAGAAAAGACGCCCCAACAGGGGCGTCTTTTCTGTATGAGCAATTTTGTGTCACACACTTTTGGGGCGGAAAGACCTGTTACTCCCAGACGGTATAGTCCTTCACGAGGGTCACCTCGTCGATGAAAAACTCCTTGCCCGCCATCTCTTCGGAGGCGAGGGAGAAGTAGAAGTAGAAGCCGGTGATAACCGAATCGGCATCGAGCTTCTTGTTGCCCGCCTGCATGTATTCCACCGGGAAGGCAAACCATCCCTTGAAGCCCTTGACCGACTGGCCGTCGCCGGCGCCGAAGCAGCCGTCGCCGCCGTGGGAGTAGGTCACCCACTCGTCGCTGCCCTCTGCCATGTAGTAGAAGGGGCTGTCTTCGTCGTAGTCATCGGTGCGGTAGGCGCTGGTGTTGGC
>CAZGQH010000054.1:0-8157 GCA_964527575.1 uncultured Lachnospiraceae bacterium | reverse complement strand
TACTGCAAGGTGGTCTATCTTCCCCGCACGCTGGGGGTATCCAGTACCGAGCTTCGCTCCGACCGGAATGTCATCCGGGTCGGTCTTGTGGGTGAGATGGATGCCGGGCTGACTTCGCTTGCCAAGTTTGTCCGTGAGGCCGACTATGTCAATGGTGTTCATTTGTCCGCTCTTTTTTCGCCGTCTCTCGAGAAAAGCAGCTGTGAGGGAATCGGGCAGGCCGCATCCTATGACGAGCTTTTGGAGCGGGTGGATGCGGTTTATATCGCTTCTCATCCAAAAGACCATTATGAACAGGTCAAAAAGGCAATTCTGGCGGGCAAGCATGTTCTGTGCGAGTCGCCGATCGCGCTGTCGGAAAGGGCTTGCTGGGAGCTGATGGATTTGGCGGAAGAGCGGAGCTGTATTCTGATGGACGGCATCAAAACCGCCTATGCCACCGCTTACGAAAGGCTGGTTCTGATGGTCAAATCGGGAGCGATCGGCGAGGTGGTATCGGTGGATGCCACTTGTACCAGTATCCGCAAATTCCGGGAAGACCGCCTCGACCGACAGTGGAACACGCTCTGCGAATGGGGACCGCCAGCGCTGCTTCCGGTTTTTCAGATTTTGGGAACAAACTATCGCCGTGCCGAGATCGTGACCAAGACACTGGCAGGACGTTTGGATTTCGACCTCTTTACCCGAGTGAGCTTTACTTATGACCGCGCTGTGGCCTCTATCAAAGTGGGCAAGGGCGTCAAGTCGGAGGGAGAGCTGATTGTTTCCGGAACGGAGGGCTATCTTTATGTGCCGGCTCCCTGGTGGAAGACCGATTATTTTGAAATCCGTTATGAGAATATGGCGGATAACAAGCGCTGCTTTTTCCAACTGGATGGGGAAGGGATCCGGTATGAGATCGCCGCCTTCGCCCGCGCGATCCGAATCGGCAAGGGTGCAGGAAACGTGGAGAAAAAGGTCTCTGCGGCGATTGGCGGCCTGCTGGAGCAGTTTGACAGCGGCTGGGATGTGATCTATATTTGAGGGAATGAGAACTGAGAACTTTTCCGCCTTAGGCACTCAGAACCGAATTGTAATATAAAAAACAGGCACCTGTCGCCTCTGCATTCTTAGCGGAGAAATCAATCTAATAACGTAGGGCGGGGGCTTGCTCCCGCCGCTTCGTTTTCAAAAACAATATTTCATTTCACAGGGGCGACCATCAGTCGTCCTTTTTTGATTAAATAAAGACGTTTTTCGGCGGGAGCAAGCCCCTGCCCTACGACATACCATTTTCCTCTGCAATAATGGGTTTGGGCTTCTGCCCAATTATGTCCCAGCGTGAGCGCAGGGACGGTGCGAGGCGGTCGCCGCCAAATGGCGGTGGACGTCCACGCGCTATGCTTGCCCCAGACGCAAGCGTCAGGAAACACAAAAAACAAGTAATGCTTGATTGACAAACAACGAATTGATAATTGACTATTGCATTCATATGTGATAAAATATAATCACACCGGTGATATCAATAATTGGAGATTAGAGTATGAATATTAAGATAGGTGAGAAGATAAAGCAACTGCGACAGCGCGATGGCAGAAAACAAGAGGATTTAGCAAATGCACTTGGGGTTAGCCCTCAAGCGATCTCGCGTTGGGAAGCAAATGGTGGTTATCCCGATATGGAGCTGATACCTGCCATTGCTAATTATTTCAATATCAGCATCGATGAACTTTTTGGATATAGCAAGGACAGACAAGAAAAATTAAAATCCATATTGGAGAAAGCTGAAACGGCGATTAACGAACAAGGCGATATGACGGAATGTGTTGAAATGCTCCGCGCGGCAGCCGAGGAATTCCCGTCAGAACCACAAGTATTGATTAATCTTGGATACGCATTAAGTCTGCACGGGTGGAAAAAATACGGAGCGAGAAGCTATACTACAAATGATTCAGACTATGCTCACGAGGATACGGAATATAATTCGGGAAATGTGTATTGGCAGGAAGAAGTTCGCGTTTTCGAAAAAGTATTAACCATGGATATTTCTCCCGAAGATCGCGATACTATTACAATGATGATGGTACTCGTATATGCGAAGATGGGATATAACGACAAGGCAAAAGCTTTGGCATCCAAACAAAATTCCATTATCATGTGTCGCGAAACACTTATGCCAAAAGCAACCGAAGCAGAAGAACGTGACAAATATCAAGGTGAGGCCATTATTTCACTTTTGACGGAATTAAAAAATGTTCTGTGCAACTCCGTATGTACCAAAATTTCGCTGTTTACAAAAGCAGAAGGAATCAAATTGTTTGTGGATCTCGCGCATTTATATGAATCGATTTTCAGTGACGGAAGATGTGGTGTTGCACACTCTCACCTCAGAGAACTTTATCTGCATGCGGCAGTATTTGAAGCCCGATTTAACAAGAACACAGATCAAGCGTTTGAATACTTCAAAAAAGGATTTGAGCATAAAAAGCTTTATGATTCCATTCGGTGCACGGGTGAATATCAATATACATCACCGCTTGTAGCAAAGGTCACATTTCCAAGCGAGAACTTCCCGTCAATTTCCGCAACGTTTTGGAAGGGATGGATAGAAGTTCTTCCTGAAGCATTTAAGGAACGTATAAAAAAAGATTCTAATTATGCTGAATGTTTCGAATAACCCTCGCCCCGTGCCTCGCGCGGGGCTTTTCTTTACTTTCTGCGTATGAAAAAAGCCACCACGACAGTGATGGCTAAATTCAAATTCATCGCTAATTTTGCACGCCCTCTGGTGCCTGTTTTTTTATGGTCAGCTATGATAAAAAGTATGGTGAGGATGTTTTTCGGGATTCCGAAAAACTTTGGAAATGTTTTGCTCTTTTGCCTGTTTCTTAAAAGACAGGATAGGAGGGAATCGGATCATCAAAATGCAGTTTGGGAAATAACGGTCAATTCGATCGGAATATGAAATTATTGAAAAAACAAACGAGCAAAAGTCTTGATTTGTGATAATATGGAAATGACACAAAAAACCACTCGATTTATAGCGAAATATGATAAAAAATGATGAAAAATTGGGAAGAAACACAATGCATTTCCTTGACACGCTATACTGCCGATGCTATAATGGCCATGATATTGAAAGACGGCTGCCCCTGACAGATGCCTGTGGTAGCGTCTTTTTATGGAAATGTCGGTTATAGGAGAGATCATGTTTAAAAGAAAACTTTGCTTAGGAATCAATTCTCAGTTCGGTCTGTCGGATACTGATCAGATTCGCCTTTTTAAGAAGGTCGGCTTTGAAGGATTCTTCTGGGATTGGGAGTCGGGAAAAGATGTTCTGGCATTAAAAACGGCCGCAGAGGAAGAAGGGATGATTTTTCAGTCGATCCATGCCCCTTTTGGCCGTGCCTCCGATCTGTGGGAGGCGGACAAATCTCTTTCCGCTCCTGCCTTGGACGAGCTTTTCACCTGTCTTGCCGACACAGCGGCAGCAGGGGTACCGATTCTGGTTCTTCATGCCGTAATCGGTTTTGACCGGCACAGCCCGAACGCGGCCGGTGTGGAGAATTATCAGAAGATTGTAGATCGTGCCGAAGAGCTTCAGATAAAACTCGCTTTTGAAAATACCAAAGGGGAAGAGTATCTCGCTCTTTTAATGAGTGCTTTCTCCGACCGCCGCCATGTGGGCTTCTGCTGGGACAGCGGTCATGAGCTCTGTTATAATGCCGGGCGGGACATGCTGGCCCTCTACGGAGACCGGCTTTTCTGTACCCATCTGAACGATAATCTCGGCATACGGGATTATACCGGCCGTATTACTTTTTTAGACGATCTGCATCTTCTTCCCTTCGACGGAATTGCCGATTGGACCGGGATTGCAAAGCGTCTGAGTTGCCACGGCTTCTCGGACATTCTGACCTTTGAGCTGAATACCGAGAGCAAGCCCGGTCGCCATGAAAACGATAACTATGGAAGGATGACACCGGCGGCATACGTGACCGAGGCTTATAAACGTGCCTGCCGGGTGGCGGCTTTGGTGGAGCGGTTACCATGATCGGCAGGACCGTCCGATTTCTCGCGGAACAAGAAACTGTATTTTCTCAAAAACCGGACTGCTTTGCCCTATCATGCGAAGAAAAAATCCCGATTGGCCAATCCATCCGAGAGACCGACCGTTATTCCGGACCGGTTACGGGTCGGAGAAGGCTTACTCTGTTCCTTAAAAATTATATAGGGAACCATCTTCTCCTTCAAAAAATCGCGGCCCTATCCATCTTAGATAGGGCTTTATCCATGTCAAAACTATATTATTTTGGAGAAAACATATGAATTTAAATACTTTCGGTGAGATCGTGCAAAAGATCTGTACCGAGTGTTATGGCGGTTTGATCGTCCGTTACAAATACAAATTGAAGGGCGATGAAGAAACTGCTAAGGACATTGTCAACGACTCTTTCTTACTGATGCTGAAAAAGAAAGAGGAACTGGCCGGCTTGAACGAAGCTCAACTCAAGTCTTGGTTAATGCAAACGATCGATTATAAGCTGTTGGAATGCTGGCGAAAACGGAAAGAGAATCGTGAGATCAGCATGGAAGATCCAACCGTGATGGAGGAAGTTGAATACAAAGAAGGCGACTACTCGGTTGATTGGATCGATGAGAAAGACAGCCGACCGGATAAGATCCAAAAGCCGCCTGCCGGCGTGACGGAAACAGATAAATTTGTCTTTTATGTGCAGAAAATTGCAGAGCGTTTAGAAGGCGATGAGCTTCAGCTTTTCATCGGTCGAGTCATCAATGACAAGTCCCACAAGGAGTTGGCACAAGTTCTTGGATGTAGTGAAGACGCCGTGAAAGGTCGCTGGAACCGCATGAAAAAGAAAATGCCCAAACTGCTTAAAGGCGTAGTCGAAAAAGATTTAATAAAGAGGTTTGTAAACAAATTATGAATATTCAAAAAAATGCGTTACTTTTTGGAAAATATCGTCACCTATTGGTTGAGGAAGGAAAAAAATCGATTGAGACATGCGAGGAGGAGATGTTATGAAAGCAAGAATAAAGAATGCCTTTGGCTCCACCCCGGATGTTTTGATCGGTTTCTTGAATGGGATTATCGATCGGGAATTTCAGAAGCCGGATGATGAAATCAATATGAATCTGGTGGATGAGTGTCTGGAAGCGATCACACGCTTGGACAGCCTTATCTCTCCCAATCAAGCTGCCTCTTACTCCGCGTTTCAGGCGGAATTTTGCGAAAAGGCAGTACAGGCTTCTCATCCTCTACTTCCTGTACTGCCTGGCGGATCGGAGTTTGGGATTTATGTTTCTCGGAAAAGGAAGGACCGGAATTCAAAAAGGCGTTTGGGGCGGCGCTTCGCAGCTGCACTGATCGCCGCCGCAATAACGGCATCCCTCCTGACGGTGGGCGTTGTCGCCAAATCGGCTGGCTTTGATTTCGGAAGATGGATTGAGGAGATTCTGAATCTGAAACCCGGTGAGTCAACCGAGTTGGACGGATTCACGGTGTTCAAAGGAGAAAATCGGGAACGCTTCGATAGCATAGAAGAGTTCTTGAACGAGGAAAAGCTGGATATTTTGTATCCGTCGGTTCTGCCGGAAAATGTAATATGTAAAAATATTATAGTATATGAGGTGGATTGTAAGACAACTTATAGTTTCAACTTTTCAGATAAATCATATTATTATGAGATTTCTGAAGATGTTAAGACATTTGAATGGGAAAACTTTGAGATATTTACTGTTAATGACATTGATTTTTATTTAAGACAAGTGTATGAACAGAAATATCAAGCTGTTTTTACTTATAATGGGTATCAATGTATAGTCGAGGCAACCGATTATGCTGATATAATATCAATTATTTCTAATATGAAAGGACGTCAAAAATGAGAAAGGTTCTTAAAACAATTTTGACGATGTGCCTCCTTTTATCTTTAGTTGTAGTGGGTACATTAAATTGCTTTGCTGTTGAGAATGATACTCAGGCAGAAAGTAAGATTTTTAGCTACTGGTTAGATAATTTTGAGGTTCAATTTGATACAAACAGTACGTTCTCTGCTGAAGAACAGGAGGCGATTGCTAACTACCTTGTTAATTCGGAAGATAATGCAACTACAGACGAAGCTTCTACATATGGTTTGATTTGTTGGATTTCAGGTCATAAGCTTCAAACTGAAGTTGTGGTAGTGATTGAACACAAAGTAAGTGCAACCGAACCGAGATGCAGAAAAAATGTATATGATGTAAGCACCTGCTCTCGTTGTGATTATGTCGAGGAAGAGTTAATTGGCTCTATGATGATTGACTGTTGCGATTAATCAAACACAGTTGAATTAGCAATTCTTATGAGAAAATTTTTCCCTATTAATTTACTCTTTGTAAATTTGTCGAAAGACAAATAATATTAAAAAAATTTATTTTTGAAAGGAAAAGCCTTTCTGCTTCAGGTTGGGGTTGTCCTATGTGTTATTCGAAGAGATAATACGGCGAACTGTTGCCCGGCGGTCCCTTGTTCGTTCTACAATCGGACAAGGTATACTGCTGTCGTATGGTATTTATCTTTATCGTAATGACACAAGAGGATTCCCCGGTCTGATGACAGGAGGCAAGGTACAGGAAATGGTTTATTTTTTGAGACAAGACATAATTTTGGATGAATCGGGCGAGGAACATGTGGTGTACGGAGTCGATCTCCGCGAGGAGAACGATCCGGCGGCGCCGATTTATCAGTCGGTTCCCGATGTATTCTTCGATCTGGAGAAAGCACAGGAGTTTATCGAGAATTGCAATGCGCTGCGTCTGAATCCGATTCATTTAATGGATGTGATCGAGGACGTTTTGATCTGAAAATTCGGACGCCCAACGCAGCTACATAATCCTCCTGCAAAAGTCGAGAGACGGTTCCGTGAAAGCGCAACAGAGCGCTTGGGGCTCCGTCTTTTTTCTTTGTCCCCAAAAGGTCCTGGACTGTTGCCGCAGCTGAAAAATATCTCTTTTCCTCTTGACAAATGAAAAAAACGGGTTATAATTTATATATACCCCATGGGGGTATAAGGAGGGTGGATATGTCAGAAAAGAAAGAGAAATGCTGTATGCACCGAACGAAAGAACGTTCCGAGGAGGAATATCGCCGTCTGATTCACCGGCTGAACCGGATCGAAGGTCAGGTACGCGGTGTGCGTGGTATGGTGGAAAAGAACGCCTATTGCCCCGATATTCTGGTTCAGGTGGCGGCGATCAATGCCGCCCTCAATGCCTTCAACAAAGAGCTTCTGGCGGCACATATCCGCACCTGCGTGACCCGGGATATCCGGGAAGGAAGGGATGAAACGGTAGAGGAGCTGCTCGCTACCCTGCAGAAGCTGATGAAATGACGGAATTCTGGCCGGATGTTTTCCTCTTTTTCGGGAAAAATCTTTTGTAAGGAAAGGAATGAGAAAATGGAACAATACGAAGTGACCGGGATGAGCTGTGCTGCCTGCAGTACCCGGGTAGAGAAGGCGGTGTCTTCTCTGCCAGGCGTGAGCGCCTGTTCGGTCAATCTGCTCACCGGATCAATGGGCGTGGAGGGCAGCGCCACGGCGGAGGAGATTATTGCGGCAGTGGAAAAGGCGGGCTATGGAGCCTCGCTCAAAGGAAGCGAAAAAAGCCGTCCGGCTGAGGGAAGAGCAGAGCCGCTGCGGGATAAGGAGACACCGGCGCTTGTAAAGCGGCTGGTGGTCTCGGTGATTCTGCTGCTTATTTTGATGTACCTCTCTATGGGGTATGTGATGTGGAATTTTCCGCTTCCTGCCTTCTTGGCGGACAATCCGCTGGCCATTGGACTTTTACAGCTCCTTATTACCACAGCGATTTTAGTGGCAAACCAGCACTTTTTTGTCAGTGGGTTCAAAAGTCTGTTCCGCGGGGCCCCCAATATGGACACATTGGTGGCGCTGGGGGCAGGGGCTGCTTATCTCTACAGTACCTATGCGCTCTTTGCCATGACCGGGGCGGCGATGCGCGGGGAGAGCGGCATGGTGGCACACTACCTGCACGAGTTTTATTTTGAATCGGCAGCCATGATTTTGACGCTGATTACCGTGGGCAAGATGTTGGAGGCGCGGGCCAAGGGCAAGACAACCAGCGCCTTAAAGTCTCTGATGGATCTTGCTCCCA
>CAZGQH010000053.1:0-8244 GCA_964527575.1 uncultured Lachnospiraceae bacterium | reverse complement strand
GCTTCAAAACGGCCGGTGGAGGCGCCGGAGGGCACCGATGCCTCGCCGGTAGTTCCGTCCTCCAGACTGACAATGGCCTCTACCGTGGGGACACCTCGGGAATCAAAGATCTGTCGCCCGTGAACTGCGACAATTTTTCGGGAGTTATGGCACATAAAAATCCTCTTTTCCAAAAGACTCAAGCGTTGTTCTCAAGTCCCTCTTTTTGGAAATAGTATGTACCTGTCTGGGAGTATCTATCCGTCAGAAAGCGATGGAAAACGGTTCAGGCAAAAAAAGAAAAAGCCAGGTATGGATTTGAGAAAAAAGTAAAGAACTATTTACAAAGCCGCTTTTTTATGGTATAATTCAAAAAGCAGTCCGTGTATAAACAACAAGAAAATAAGCAGCTGTATTTTTGACTGGAGAACGGATAATGGAAGTGGAAATCAACATCAAAGCTCTTTTGAAGGGCCTTCTGAAGCGCCTGTGGGTCATCCTGTTGATCACCCTCGTCGTCACCCTGTTGGTGGCGATTTACACCACCTGGTTCGTAACCCCCGCCTATCGCGCCACGGTAGAGGCTACTATCATGATCAACGACATGAACCAAACGCAGATTAACAATATCAATACCAGTGTTCAGATGATGGGCACTTATGCCAGTTATGTCACTTCAGACGAAACGATGACAGCGGCTTCTGCCCTTGTCAACGGTACCTATTCGCCGAGTGAAATCCGTTCGATGATCAATGTCTCTTATAACCAGGGCAGCCTGCTTCTCCGGATCTCGGCGACCAGTGCCAGCCCGGATCATGCGGCGGTTCTTGCCAATCAGGTAGCCATTGCCGCTCAGAATGTGATCGATCTTGCCGAATTGAATATAATCCGGTCAGCAGTTCCGCCTCAGTCGCCCACCTCGCCCTCCTTAGAGAAGAACATGCTGTACGCTTTTGTCTTTACTTTTGCGGCTGCTTGCCTTATTTTCCTTCTCATTGAGCTTTACAACAACAAAATTTCTTCGGAAAAACAGCTATCTGACATACTGGGCGTTCCGGTGATTGGCTCCGTACCCCGGATTGATATGGCAGAAACACAGAAAAACACAACAGCGGAGGGTCAAAGTCTTGGAAAATAACGCCAAAACAGAAACGGCTCCGCGCCGCAATTATGTGATCGATGAAACGACGCCTGTTCCGATTCGCGAAACCTACAAGTCGATCCGTACCAATCTGCTTTCGATTCTCTCAACCGCGGAATCCGGCACAAAACAGCTCTGCTTTACCAGCCCTTCGATTGTGGATGGAAAAACGCTGAACTGCGTCAACATTGCCGTCACTTTTGCTGAAACGGGAGCCAAAGTTCTTTTGATTGATGCCGATATGCGCAAGCCCAAGCTGCATCACATTTTCGGTATATCCTCCCAGTTCGGTCTTTCCGACTACCTCAACGGGCTCTGTACGTTGGAAGAAGCCGTTCAGACCGATTCCAAAACGGAGAACCTTTTTGTACTCACTGCCGGAAAAATCCCCTCCAATCCTACGGAACTGATTCTTTCCGATCGTTTTAATCAACTGTTGGAATCGCTTAACGGTGTATACGATTATGTATTTATCGATACACCGCCGGCAGGACTTGTTACCGATGCCGCCATTATCAGCCTGAAGACGATGGGTGCTGTAATCGTCTGCCGGGACGGTCATACCCGAGTCGCCATGGCTCGCAAGGCTAAGGAAGCCATCGAGAGCGGCGGGGGACGTGTCATCTGCGCACTCTTAAATGGCGTAAGCTACACCAAACACAGGCGGGCGCAGATCAACGATCTCTACGACTATTACAGACAGGATATTTCCGATTCAGACGATTAGAAAAACTATATTGCATTGTAATGTAGAAGAGCCATTGGGTTTCCAATGGCTCTTTTTTTATGTTTTATTCGATTTTATCCATGACACAAACCGAAAGTACACGCGGGACAGCCTCTACAGTAAGATCTTTTTCCCGGTAAATCTCACCGTCGGCACATAACTCCCCGACGCTTCGAAAAGATACCGATCTGATCCGTTTATAATGAAGAAACGAGGCATACTTGCCGCACACAGTACCATCTGGATTCAGGTGCTTGCCCTTGCGATAGCCCAAGAAAAAGGTGAGAAATTTCAAGCGGGAAATCTTGTCTACCCAGAGAAATTCCAAAAGCCCGTCATCCAACTGCGCACGGGGCGCACAGCGAAAACCGCCCCCGTAATAGCCGCCATTTGCCGCAAGACAGAGAAGAAACTTACCCTGCACCCGAGATTCATTACCGGATTCATCGGTAACAGTAAAGTCAAACATTTTCCCCAAAGGGCGAAACAAGGTGAGCAGCACACTGATCATATAAGCGATGCTTCCCCGAAAAAGAGGAAATCGCTTAACCTTCTGGGTTCTTATCACCACATCACAGTCAAACCCAAGATTGATTTCGTTGGCGGCATACCGCTGTCCGAACCGGATCAAATCGATTCGATGAGACTTTCCCCGCGCAGGGGCATCCTTGCCATCATCCGTAAAATTCCGGGAAAAGTCGTTTCCCGTGCCAAAGGGGTGAACAATCAACGAAACGGTATCCGAACACCCGGAGGAAAGAATCGCATTGGCAGCCTCAAGGACACTGCCGTCCCCGCCGAGAACATGGATGACAGCTTCACGGTCTTTCTGGCAGATCTCCCGGATAATCGCCACCGCCTGTCCGGCTTCTTGTGTCCGAAACACCGGAATACCGGGCGCGTCGAATGCGCCCGGTATTCGTTTGCCGTTCAGTTTTTTTCGGGAATTGACGACAACATAGCTTCCCATGGCATCAAAGATCGCAGTTGTTGACGGTACGGGGGAAGGGAGTTACGTCGCGGATATTGGATACGCCGGTAAGATACATGACGCAGCGCTCAAAGCCAAGACCGAAGCCGGCATGACGGGCCGAGCCGTATTTGCGGAGATCAAGATAGAAATCATAGCTTTCCTTATCAAGCCCCAGCTCTTCAATGCGTGCCACCAGCTTGTCGTAATCATCCTCACGCTGAGAACCGCCGATGATCTCGCCGATACCGGGCACCAGGCAGTCCATAGCCGCCACCGTTCTGCCGTCCTCGTTGAGCTTCATATAGAAGGCTTTGATCTCCTTGGGATAGTCGGTGACAAAGACCGGACGCCGGAAGACCTGCTCGGTCAGATAGCGCTCGTGCTCGGTCTGCAGGTCACAGCCCCAGAAGACCTTATAGGCAAAGTTATCGTTGTTCTTTTCCAAAATTTCAATCGCTTCGGTGTAGGTGATATGACCGAAGGCCGATTGCTCCACATGCTGAAGACGCTCCAAAAGTCCCTTATCCACAAAACTATTCAGGAACGCCATCTCCTCCGGCGCATTGTCGAGCACATACCGGATCACATACTTTAACATGGCTTCGGCCACTTCCATGTTGTCGGAAAGATCGGCGAAGGCCATCTCGGGCTCAATCATCCAGAACTCAGCTGCATGGCGGGTGGTATTGCTGTTTTCTGCCCGGAAAGTGGGGCCGAAGGTATAAATATTCCGAAAAGCCATGGCAAAGGTCTCGCCGTTGAGCTGACCGCTCACGGTCAGGTTTGTTTTCTTGTTGAAGAAATCCTTCGAAAAATCCACCTTGCCGTCGGGTGTACGGGGCAGATTGTCAAAATCCAGCGTCGTCACCTGAAACATCTCGCCGGCGCCCTCACAGTCACTGCCGGTGATAAGCGGCGTGTGCACATAGAGGAAGTCCCTCTCCCGGAAAAACTGATGAATCGCAAAAGCGGTCAGGGAGCGGATACGGAAAACCGCCTGAAAGAGATTGGTGCGGGGACGCAGGTGAGTGATCGTGCGCAGATATTCGGCGGAATGCCGCTTCTTCTGCAGGGGATAATCGGGAGTGGAAGCCCCTTCGCAGACCACCGAAGATGCCTGAATCTCAAAGGGCTGCTGTGCCTCAGGGGTGGGGATGAATATTCCCTCAACAATGACAGCCGAGCCGATATTCAGCTTGGCAATCTCCGAAAAATTCGGCAGGGTATTGGCATAGACAGTCTGAATCGGATTGAAAAAGCTACCGTCCGCGACAGACAAAAACCCGAAGGCGTTGGAAGCGCGGTTGGAGCGAAGCCATCCGCCGATACGGACGGTCTTGTTATAATATGCTTCTCTTTGATCGAAGAGTTCTCGAACAGTGATCAGATGTTCCATGTGATCAACCATGCCTTTCTTTTTGGATAAACACCGCCGGAAACCGGCGATTATCGATCAATTATAGCACAGAAGTCGCATAAAATCCATACCTTTTTTTATTTTTTCTGAAATAAAGTGAGAAAAAAACCGTCGGGCAAAATAACTTCGAAAAAAAACTTGCAAAAACAGGCAAAGTATATTATAATAGGAGACAGTGAAGGAGGGATGTGCCATGTTCAGATACCATTGGAGCCGTCTGAAGGTCGAGCTGCATATGAAAACCTACGACGAAGGCATTTCGGAAGAAAATGTGACGCAGTATTTCTTCACGCCTTCTGAACTGGAGAAGGAATCCACCGTCTCGATCGCAGGCAAGGGAATCCTTGACTATGTGGTTTCGATTCAGATGATGGATGAAAATGAGGTGGTGCTCTTTGACGCCCTGCGCTCGAAAGACACCCTGCTCGATCTCGACAGCTATGAGAGCAAAGGCGTTTTGATTCTTCACGAGGGCGACAGACACAAAACTCCCACCCGCAATATTTCTTATAACAAAAGCTACTGGTACGAGCTCTGTCTGGAATGACGGCGCCCGCATCGGCGGTGCGAACCAGCGGTTCGAAAAGAACATAAAATGATACGGAGTAAGCAACAAGATGAAAAAAACAACCCTGCGCAATTACGCCAAGCTTATCGCCACGGTAGGCGTCAACATCAAGAAAGGGCAGAGCGTCAACATTTACGCTCAGCTCGACCAGCCCGAGTTCATCAAAATGCTGGTAGAAGAGTGCTACAAAGCCGGCGCTTCCGATGTCCGGGTAGAGTGGAGCTATCAGCCTCTGACCAAGATCCACACCCGCTACCGCTCCCTCAAGACCATGTCCCGGGTGGAGGATTGGGAGATCGCCAAGCTGCAAAACCAGATCGATACTCTCCCCGCCAAGATTCACATCGTTTCTACCGATCCCGACGGTCTGAAGGGCATTAATCAGGAGAAGATCGCCAAGGCCAGCAAGGCAAGACATCCGATTCTCAAGCCCTATTCCGATAAACTCAACAACAAGCAGCAGTGGTGTATTGCCGCGGTTCCCGGTGCCGCCTGGGCAAAGAAGGTTTTCCCCGGCCTCTCCAAGAATCAAGCCATAGAAAAGCTCTGGGAGGCGATCATCTACACCTCCCGCGCCGACGGCGACCCCATCGAAGCCTGGAAAGAGCACAACGCCGACTTGAAGCGGCGGTATGAGTATCTGAACGCGCTGGGCATCAAGACGTTAGAGTATAAGTCGTCCAACGGCACCGACTTTAAGGTGGGACTGATCGATGATTCCGAGTTCCACGGCGGCGGCGATACTTCGCTGCTCGGCAACTACTTCAACCCCAACATTCCCTCGGAGGAGGTCTATATCTCCCCCATGAAGGGCGAAGCGGAGGGCGTGGTTTACGCTACGATGCCTCTCTCCTATCAGGGCGAGCTCATCGAAAACTTCAGCATGCGCTTTGAAAAGGGAAAGGTTGTGGAAGTTCATGCCGAAAAGAACGAAGAGCTTCTGAAGAAGATGATCACCATGGACGAGGGTGCGGCTTATCTCGGCGAATGCGCGCTGGTGCCCTTTACCTCGCCCATCAACGAAACCGGCATACTCTTCTATAACACTCTTTTTGACGAAAACGCCCGCTGCCATCTGGCGCTGGGTGCCGGCTTCTGCGATACCATCAAGGATTTCGGCAAATACACCATCGAGGAGTGCCGTGCCAAGGGAATCAACGATTCGATGATTCATGTGGATTTCATGATTGGTTCGGAGGATCTTTCCATTATTGCCGAGACCAAGGACGGCAAGAGGGTACCGATCTTTGAAAAAGGCGTCTGGGCCTTCTAAGTGAATGAATAGCGGCCTTCGCCCCATGGCATTTTCCATGTGCGGGGCCGCTTTTTGTAAAAGATACGACAGACCGGATAAAAGCTTTACAATACGGCATAAACATACTTGTATTGCTCGGAGTTGAAGATGTATTACTGCCAACTCCGAAGGACATTGGAACACGAGAAAGCATTTCTCGCCAAATCATGAAAAGGAGTCTCTATACCATGATGAAAAAAGGAATTTCCAGCTACTGTCTTTCCCCCGCCATGAGTAAAGGCACGTCGATCTTTGAAGTAATCGACTTTGCCAAAGGGCTTGGCTGTGAGCATATTGAGTTCGTCCCTTTTTACACCCCCTTTGTCATCGAAAAAGAGGGAAGAATCGATCGCGACTATACCGATGCTGTCCGGAAAAAGTGCGAAGAATCCGAACTCGCCATCTCGACCTACTCAGTCAATGCCGACCTTCTGAACCCCGACAAGAACGCACGGGAGGCAGAAATCGCTCGGGTGAAGCTGCATATCGATGCGGCCGAACGTCTCGGTCTCAAATGGATGCGCCACGACATCGCATCCTTCCGGCGCCCCTTTTCCGCCAACACACCCGAAAATTTTGAAAAAGAGCTGCCTCTGATGATCGAAGGCGTCCGAACACTCTACGCATACGCGGCAGAGCGGGGAATTGCCACCACACTGGAAAATCACGGCTTCTTCTGCAACGGTGCCGACCGACTGATCCGCATTATAAACGCTGCCGATTGTCCCAATCTGAAGATGACCCTGGATGTGGGCAACTTCATGTGTGTAGACGATGACCCGGTAGCGGCAGTCCAAAAATGTCTGCCCTATGCCGCCATCATCCATTTCAAGGATTTTTATGTGCGAAAAAAGGATCGGCTGCCCGGACAGACCGAGATGTTCAACTGCAACAACGGCAGCTGGTTCGAAACTCTATCCGGCAAGATGCTGCGGGGCTCGATTCTGGGGCAGGGAGATCTTGACATCCCCGAAATCGTCCGGCTAATCAAAGCGTCCGGCTTTGATGGCTATCTGTCGCTGGAATTCGAGGGAATGGAAGAATGCCGTCTGGGCACCGAAATCTCCTTTGCCATGACAAAAGCACTGTTCGAAAAAGCAGTCTCACTACATTGCTACGCAATTATGTCAATAACTACCTTGTCTCACAATGATTGGCTTGCTCTTGACACCCTTGTGTCCTCTTCCATATGTCTTCTCTCCTCTGGCAAACGCCCACCGCTTTCTGTAAGATAAGTACTATTTTCTTTGTTTTTTTCGTTTTTGCCTGTATTGGGCTTCCTTACATTCTACCCGGTCGTAAGATATCGGCATTTTCACCATGGATAAGAGAAAGCAGCCGCCTGTTTTTCAGCAAAAAGCTTCCTATTTATTATGTGTTTTCTTGAATTCCGTTTTAAGCCCTTCGAAAAAGATCGAAACATGTAGATGGAGAAAACGGCCGGCCAGTTCAATGGCAATTATGATCTCTCACCGATGAAAATATTACGGATTTAAATGCGCTATTTTCACATTGCCTGATTCTTCTGTTGCAATTTCCACGGCAGAGTGATAAAATGGCGTCATAAAATATTATGGAGGTATCCTCACATGAAAAAAGTTTTGGCGATCATTCTGGCCATCTGCATGCTGGCCGTGTTCGTCCCTGCTTTTGCTGTCAGCGCAGCCGAGGACGAAACGGTTCCTTCCGTTTCCGATGCGATCGCTGGCAAGGAAAAGCTGACGCCTTTCAAGAGTCAGTCAAGCAATGTCTCCGATTTTGCGAATTTCGAACAGGGCGCTCAGATCGGCAGCTGTGCTTGCGGCTTTATCGATGGCAATGTTTACTTTGACGCACTCAGATTCAAGACCCTTGCAAGCGGCCTTACCAACGATGAGATTCTCGTCTATGTAGACGGCAAGCCTGCTGGTCTGGCCAACTCTGCCCACGCCGGTTACAGACCGAACTGGTCTTCTGTCGGCGGCGGCTTCCAGATCGGCATCATCAATGCTACCCTGACGAAGGATGTTGTGTCCAAGGTGACACTGGTATTTGGTAGCACCGGGTTCTATACCGAGTTCGATGTGCTGCCCAACGCCAGCAGCATCAGCTGCGACTCCTCGGAGGTTATCATCCGCGGCGCCAGGGCTACCATCACGCTGACCG
>CAZGQH010000052.1:0-8266 GCA_964527575.1 uncultured Lachnospiraceae bacterium | reverse complement strand
AGGATGGTCTTGCCGCGCTTCTTCTCCTCATGAATGAACTGAATGAAATTTTCCTGCATAACCGGATCAAGACCGCTGGTCGGCTCGTCAAGGATCAGCACTTCGGGATCGGACATAAAGGCCGTTACCACGGCAAGCTTTCTTTTCACACCGAGGCTCATGCGTTTGGTTTCTCCCGACAGCACCCTGTCCTCGAGTTCAAACAGGGAAAGCATCTCGCCAAGGCGCTCTTCGTTGTGAATATGCTGCATATTCTGCATCATTCGGATGAATTGCCAGCCCGTAAGTCCTGCAGGAAGCGCAATCTCGCCCGGGATGTATCCCACATGATTCAATATTTTGTCGTACTTATCAAAGGTTTCATAGCCAAAAATTTTTGTGCTTCCGCAATCCGGCTTTGAAAAGCCCATCAGATGACGGATCGTAGTCGATTTTCCTGCGCCGTTCGGCCCTAAAAACCCGAATACTTCTCCTTTGTCAATACGGATGCTGACATCGAACACGCCTCTGCCGAATCCGTAATCCTTTGTCAGATGGGAAACTTCGATCATCGGCATGCCTTCTTCCGAGAGTGTCCTTTCTTCTTCCATATCTCTTCTCCTTTTTTGACACTGTTGACATTTGAACTGTGTTGTATTATAATAGAGGCGGACGAAAAAAGGAAGAACGATTTTTTGATCGCTGTCTAAATTTGAACAGTGTGAAAAATACTGTCAAGATTCAGGAGAGGGAGAATATGAAAGCGCAGAATCTCAACAATTCCTCACGAAAGACGCGAAAGACCATAAAAAAGGTCTTTGCCGAAATGCTTTCCGAGAAAAAAGAGCTGGGAAGAATATCGGTCAGCGAGCTTTGCAAGCGCGCCGATATCAGCCGAGGCTCCTTTTATTCGCATTACGACGACATTTACGGCGTGGCAGAGGACTACGAAAACGAGCTGATCGACGCTTTTTTCGATAACGTGCGTCTGCTTGAGACCGAAAACATCATGCAGTTCATCGATTCGATCTTTGAATTTATCCGCCAGAACAATGAAAACTACCGCCTGCTCTGTAAATCCAACGATCTTCTTTTTGCCGCAAAAAAATTGGCGGCCATCACCTCGGGCAAGCTGCTGGAGCTCTGCCTGAATGACAGCCGTATCAAAAACCGCACCTATGTGGAGCTGGACATTCAGATTTTTATCGAGGGCATCTTCTGCGAATATGTCAAGTGCTGCCGCGGATACTCCGCTCAAACGCTGGACGACCTGTACGCTTACACAAAATTCTGGGTAACGGGCTTTCTTGCAAGACGCGCAAATTAATCAAAAATATTTGAAAAAACGCACTTACTATTGACAGACATTTTCCTTTTTGCTATAATGATCCTGTGATTCGGGGACGGCACCCATCCGAAAAAACAGAAATCACACAGGAAACTGAATATCAAAACAAGGGGGCGACACCCATAGAAAAAAATGTGATTGTTGTTGATGAGCAGGGGAATGAATATGAAGCGACCTACCCCAAACGGGCCAAGGGTCTTGTAAAAAACGGCCGGGCGCGCTTCGTAGGTGAAAATAAAATATGCCTTGCGCACCCGCCAAATTTCAATTTGGAGGATCATACCATGACGGAACATGTCAGAAACGAAGGCGTATATACGATTGAGTACCTGCTTTTACAGATTGCAAAAATTCAGGACCAGACGGACTATCTGACCAGCGCAATTGAAAAGCTCTCGGAAATGGGAGAGAGCTGCGGCCCTTTTCCCAATATTCAGGGACAAGCCAAGGCACAGGCCATGGGCGAAATTGTCAGCAGTCGTGAAAGAACCAATCAGCAGATTCTTTCTCTGTACGAGAAGATGTACGAGGATCTGAAGCCGGCAAGCGGCAGCAATCCGGAGGTTCTTGAATAAGTTGTAAAAATCGCAGCATAGATCGGCGGCATACACCGGTAAAATGGCCTTCGAAAAGCCGGATTTGCCTTTTGCCCATATCCGGATTCGAGAAAAATGTGAGAGTTTAACTCCGTCCCGTGCCTCATAAATGAGGCACGGGATTTTTTGTCTTTTGCAGGCGTGTGGCTCTTTGGTGATCACGGCACCGGTCGCCAATGGCTTTTAGGAAGATCGGTCTTGCGATTGATCCGCTTCCCTGCCACCCTGACGAAGCAGTCTTTCGGGTTCGTGCTATATAGAGGTGTAGTTCAGCCGATAGAACGGCGGTCTCCAAAACCCCATATTGAGGGGTCGAGTCCTTACGCCCCTGCCAAGAAGCTTGGTCGATTTCAATTTAATCAAGAAAAAGAAAACACAGGAGCTTTCGAGAGATTTCTCCCGTGTTTTTGTCTCTGCTTTTCTTCGGTTTTATTGGCTGTCACAAATTAAATATATAGCCAAATGCTAATCAGCCAAGCATTTGGCTTTTTTCTTAAAACCAAGTATTTCTATTGTAAAACAATTGCACCTATTGTTGTGCCCACTTCCAAAACAATCGGGAATCAATTATATTTATTTAAAATCAATTGATTGGAGACGGAATCATAATGATTGAACAGGAAATTGGTCGTCGTATTAAGATGCTCCGCAAACAAAAAAAGATTTCACAGGAAAAACTCGCGGAAATGATAGGTCTCTCTCCCAACCATTTGAGCGCGCTTGAAAGGGGCGCCTACAATATAAAATTAGACATCTTAGTACAGATAATAGATTGTCTCGATGTTACGGCAGATGATATTTTCTGCGGTGTTATCAAAAACGGCTACATAAACCGAACTTCTCGGTTATCGGACGAGATTGCATCTCTTCCGGCGGACGAACAACAGCGAATTTTTGATGTGATTGATACTCTTCTTCGAACTGCTAAAAGAAAATAACCAAAAAATCTGCGAAAAGTCGCAGATTTTTTTTCGACGGCGAATTACAACGAAATACGACATTAACGCCATGATATAATGTGTGCATAGCGATTGTATAAATCGCAATACAATAGAACGGCGGTGATTAAATGTCGATAAAATGTAAACTCCTCGTAATTATTCGACAACGAGAATAGTGTGGCGTAGCTCAAGTCCTTGAAATACTTAAAGCACCACAATACAGCATGGTCAAAATTTCTACCGAAGGAGAAAAAATAATGTTATACATAAATTACGGCCGTTTTTATACGAAAAGCATATCTTTTTTTATTCCCGACAATATGTGTCTTGTTACTGATCCCGAAAAAGTATTACCGGACACAATAATCGTTGAAACTCTGGATGGAAAGTTCCAAATAAAAATAGGTGCCTGTGAACATGAAGGAGAATCTTTAGAAGAGATTAAAAGATTGCTTGTAAACGGTGAATATGAACAGATATCAGAAATATCAGAATTTGATCACGAAAGAATGAAGGGATATCGTGTATTTTATCGCGATCATGATTGGTCACATGAATATTACACACAAGTTCTCGAATATCCAATGAACGCAGAAGGACAAAACGGCCTCTCTATTACGGTCGAACACGAAATCGGCGATGAATCTCAGCAAAATCAAATAGCGGCATTTATGAAAAGAAACGATATCGAAATGCTTTTGAATAATATTAGATATGAACCGAATATTTGTACAATGGTAACAAATCAGAATTGAAAAATCAATCTGATATGTCCGCTTATATTAAAGCCAAGAATAACTGGTACACCATAAGATGAAGAAACGCAAATTGTCAATTGCCACGGCCGAACGCCGTGGCAATTTTCGTTATTTTCTATCGAATTACGATAGATACTATCATTATACTTACTTCTAAATCAATTTGAAATCGATTAGACTAATAAAAATTCGATTGATTGGGAGTAAAGTTGTGATAGAAAAAGAAATTGGCAAACGCATCAAAGAACTACGCAAACAGAAAAAAATGCGGCAAGAAAAGCTTGCTGAAATGGTTGGTATAACACCAAACTATTTGAGCGCACTTGAAAGAGGCGCATACAATATAAAACTTGACACCCTTGTTCAGATTATCGATTGCCTTGATATAACCTCCGATGATTTATTTCGTGATGTTATCAAAAATGGCTATCAAAACCGCGCATCCCGTCTTACAGACGAGATTGCTTTACTTCCATACGACGAACAACAGCGGATTTTCGAAATTCTCGATGTCCTTGTAAGAACTGCAAGAAAAAATTAACCTTTAGATCTTCATGTAACAAATTCAGAGTTCCTTCCCTCCCCTTGCCTCTATCATGAGGCAAGGGGTTTTGCGTTTTTCTCCTATCGGTGTGTCGTTCTTCAAAAATAGCAGGAAAAGCAGGAACCGTTTTCAAATTTATCTTGCTATTTCTCCGTCGCTTGTGCTATAATAAAAAAAGGAATTTTTTTCTTTTTCATTCACAGACATCCGGTTGCCCCACTCTTTTCTCAGGAGATTGTTATGCCCGATTTTGAACTCACCCTTTCCCATGTAAGCAAAAGCTTTAAGGGAAAGAAGATTCTCGACGACCTTTCCTTCTCGGTTCCCTCCCATTCGGTCTATGGCTTTATCGGCCAGAACGGCGCGGGCAAAACCACCACCATGAAGCTGATTCTCGGCCTTTTGGCCGCCGATGAGGGCGAAATTTTCGTTATGGGCGAGAAGGTGCGCTTCGGCGACAACCGCACCAACCGCTCGATCGGCTATCTGCCCGATGTCCCCGAATTTTACGGCTATATGACCCCGTCGGAATACCTCTCCTTCTGTGGCGAGATCACCGGCCTTTCCCCCAGTGAGCGAAAGAGCCGCAGTGCGGAGCTTCTGGAGCTTGTGGGCCTCACCGAGGCCGCAGGCAAGCCCACCCGGACCCTCTCACGGGGAATGAAGCAGCGGCTGGGCATCGCCCAGGCGCTTCTGAACCGCCCCCGGCTGCTCCTCTGTGACGAGCCCACCTCCGCCCTCGACCCGGTGGGGCGCAAGGAGATCCTCGACCTTCTTTTGGCCGTCCGGGAAAAGACCACTGTTCTCTTCTCCACCCATATTCTCTCAGATGTGGAGCGGATCTGCGATAACATCGCCTTTCTCCACAACGGGAAGATCGCCCGTGAGGGAAGCCTTGAAGAGGTGCGGGGACGGGGCAAGAAGGAGCAGGTGGAGATCGAATTTCTGACCCGGGAGGAAGCCGGCCGCTTCGCTTCCCTCTTCCCGAATGCGATGCGAAAAAGTGATCTCTCGTTGCTTCTTCCCCGGATGACCGAGGAAGAGATGATCGCTCTTGTGGGAAGGCTGGGAGAAGAAAAATTTGCTTTCCGACGGCTGGAACGGCTGGAGCCCTCGCTGGAGGAGCTCTTCTTGGAGGTGGTAGGACAATGAAGGGATTTTTTGCCTTTGTCAAAAAGGAACTGTTCGAGGGGCTTCGCACCGGCAAGCTTCTCCTTTCCGCCCTGCTCTTTCTCCTGTTCGGCGTGATGAACCCCGCCCTTGCCAAGATCACCCCCTGGCTTTTAGATCTGGTCTCCGACCAGCTGGCCGACGCCGGCATGACCCTGCCTCCTATGGAGGTGAACGCCCTGACCTCCTGGGCGCAGTTCTATAAGAATATGCCCCTGATGCTTTTGCTCTTCGCGGTGATCTTCGGCGGTATTCTGACAAACGAATACCGGAAGGGTACGCTGATTCAGGTGGTGACCAAGGGCTTTCCCCGGGGAGCGGTGCTGGCCGCCAAGGAGGCGGTATTGATCCTCTACTGGCTGAGCGGCTGTACCCTCAGCTATGCCGTCACCGCCCTCGGCACCCTTCTCTTCTGGAAGGATGACACGGTTCCCCATCTAGCGCTTTCCTTTTTCTGCTTTTTCCTCTTCGGACTGTTTGTCCTCGCCCTGCTCTTTTTCTTCTCGGCGCTCTTTTCCTCCTTCTCCTCGGTTCTGCTGACCACAGGAGGCTCCCTCATGCTCCTTTCCCTCGTGGGCATCGTCCCCACACTGACCAAATACCTGCCCACAAGCCTTCTTGACCCCACCGCCCTTCTGACGGGAGGCGCCGTCCCGGGCGACTTCACCGCCGCCCTCGTCATCACGCTGACCCTCACCCTTGCCGGCTTTGTCGCCGCCTTTCCCCTCTTCCGCAAAAAAAGTCTGTAAACGACAAAAGGATTCCAGACAGACCTTATGACATAACAAAACCTGTCTTTCTCTAAAGAGAAGTCCCGCCCCGCCGTATAAACGGCGGGCGGGACTTCTCTTTTCCAAACTCTTTTCCCAACGCTGCTGTCAGACTTCGCTTTCATCAATCGTCGGCTTTAAGCAGTTAAGCTCCCCAAGGTCGATGTCGAGCACAGCGGCAATGGCCAGAAGGTTTGACAGCTTCGGTTTGGAAATATTCCGTTCGATATTGCTATACCCCCGTCCGCTGATTCCGCAGCGCGCCGATGTTTCCTCCATGCTGATCCCCAACGCTGTTCTCTTTTCCCGCGCAAGCTTTCCAAAGGTTTTCTTCATCTTTTTCTACTTCCTTTCCTCTGCTTTTTCTATTTTACTATTTGATATATAGTTAGAAACAACTTCTTGACTAATTTCAAAAAGTTGTTGTATATTTTATTTATTTTGCTGTTTTTTTACAAGTCTTCTTTCCGGATGCTTTCTATGTGAAAAAAAGTCAAAATCCTGCCCGAAACGGGCAAAACCCGTTCGTTTTTTCCAATTAGTGGGGCAAACAAAAGCAAAAATGCTCTTAATTTCACACAGAAAATCCCTGAACTCTCATATTTTGGGCTAATTTATTATAGCACTCCACTTCCGTTTTGTCAATACTCTTGCCTGATAACCCTTTTTTTCTCTACTTTGTGTAAAGTTCCGAATCAAAAAAAGTCTGCCTGATCAAACAGAAAAAGTCTGAGACACCCCCCAAAAAGGAATTGTCTCAGACTTCTATGTTTAATTCTTATCGATCGGATTGGCAAGAACCCTGCTGCAGGAATTATATTTTCCTGCAGAATCTTCCCTATCACCGGCGGATAAGGGAGGCTAGTCCCTTTTTCAGCTTTTCCGCGGCGAAGATAAGCTCTTCCTCGGTGTTTTCCGCCGACAGACTGACCCGCAGGGTGGAGTCGGCCTCCTCGGGGGAGAGTCCGAAGGCGGGCAGAACGCGGTTGGCGCTTTTCTTATTGGAGGAGCAGGCCGAGCCGGAGGAGACGAAGACCCCTTCCGCCGACAGGTAGTGCAGCATGGTCTCGCTGCGGATGCCGGGCAGCGTCAGGCTGATGATATGGGGCGCAAAGGAAACCGGCGTGTTGACCCTGATCTCATCCGGGAGGGCAGCGAGAAAGCGCTGCCGCAGAACCGGCATTTTGTCGGTATAAAAGGAGAGCGCCGCAGCCCCCTCTTCGGCTGCCTTTCCGAAGCCGGCGATGCCGACTGTGTTTTCGGTGCCCGAGCGAAGCCCTCTCTCCTGTCCGCCCCCATAGATCAGAGGCTCAACCCGCTTGGCGGTAAGAAGCGTGCGGGAGAGAAGAAGCCCGCCCACGCCCTTGGGGCCGTGGATCTTGTGTGCGCTGATTGTGACCGCGTCTGCGCCCACCCCTTCGGGAGAGAAAGGAATCTTCAGAAAGCCCTGCACGCAGTCGGTATGGGTAATGATGCCGGGATTCTTCCGCTTGGCCAGCGAAAAGGCGCCCTTCAGGTCATAGCGGGCCCCTGTCTCGTTGTTGACCGTCATCAGCGAGAGAAGAATCGTATTCTCATTCACCACGCCGGCCAGTTCGTCAAGGGAGAGAGCGCCCCCCTTCGTGGAGAGCCGAACCACCTCCACCCCCTCTTTTTCCAGCCGGGCGAGGGGTTCCGTTACCGAGGGGTGCTCGCTGTCGGTGGTGATAACCCGGGGCGTAAAGCGGAATTTTTTGGCGCGCAGCACGCCGAAAAGCAGCTGGTTGTTGGCCTCGCTGCCCGAGGAGGTGAAAAAGAGGCTGTAGGCCATGCGGTTCTGAACGCCGAGCGCCTTTGTCACGGCCTCCCGCGCCTCCCCCACGATTTTCTGGGCCGCCAGTCCGGCGCTGTGCAGGGAGGAGGGGTTGCCGAAGGTCTCCATAGCGTCCAGCATGGCTGCCTTGACCCCGGAAGAAAGGGGGGTCGTTGCGCTGTTGTCGAGATAAATCATCGTTTACCCTTCAAAGCGGAAGTTTTCGAGAATCGTCTCGAACATTTGGAGATTGTCCTTGTAGACGGCAGGCTGGGTGGTAAAGGTGATGTTGTAAAAATAGTCGTCCTCATAGGCCAGCACCATCAGCTGCTGGATGTTGGCCTCATCCAGGGTAGCGGTATAGGAGA